>JACCYN010000142.1 GCA_013696465.1 Pyrinomonadaceae bacterium | reverse complement strand
CGCCGTGGGTGAGCCCTTCGCCGAACATCCCGACAATCGAGACGGCGGTTGTTTTTCCGGGGACGGTGCACACTGAAGGAACGTTGATGAGCGAGGGGCGGGGAACGACGCGCCCGTTTGAACTCTTCGGTGCGCCGTATGTTGACGCGGCAGAATATACGCGCCATCTGGAGAATTTCGGTTTTGCGGGAGTGCGATTTCGCGCGGCGAATTTTCTGCCGACTTTTCAGAAACACGCCGGGCGGACGTGCGGCGGAGCGCAGATGCACATCTTAGATCGGCATCAATTCGAGCCGGTGACCGCAGGGATTGCGACGATCAAAGTGGCGCATGATTTGTACGGAGAGGATTTTCGTTGGAAAGAGCCGCCTTACGAGTACGTCTTCGACCGAAATCCGTTTGACGTGATCGCGGGAACTACAAAATTGCGCGAAGCAATTGAGCGCGGTGATTCGCTGGAAACCATCGAATCTTCGTGGCAAAGTGATTTGGAGCGATTCGAGGAAGTACGCCGGAAGTATTTACTTTACTGATTCGGAAACTGACGCTCAAAAATCTCACTTGTAGCGTTAAGATTTTAGACATAAATATTGTGCAGCAGACGCTTGACGAGATTTTAAGGGAATGCCAAATTTTGCACGGTCATCTATGTGCCGGGCAGGTGCTCGGCGCGCGGATGGCGATTCTCGGTTGTCGGCTGATAGAGGTGGAAGACCCGCGCGGCGCGGATCGCAAGAAGCTGATCGTGTGGGTTGAGATTGACAGGTGTATGGCGGATGCGGTGAGCGCCGCGACCGGGGTGCGTTTGGGGCGGAGAAGCTTGAAGTATGCGGATTACGGCAAGGTGGCCGCCACTTTTTTTAACCTTGACACCGAGCGGGCAATCCGAATTGCGGCGCGAGACGAATCGCGCTTGTTAGCGGACAAACTCTTTCCGCAGATTGAGAATCGTAAGGAAAGACAGATGCGCGCGTACACGGAATTGGATGACAAGGAGTTGTTTAAGATCGAGGCTGTTGAAGTTCTTTACAACGAGATGGATCAGCCCGGACGACCCCGCTCGCGCGTCAGTTGCGACGAATGCGGCGAGGGTATTAACGACGGACGGGAAATAAGAGAAGCGGGCAGAATTCTGTGCCGTCCGTGTTGCTGCGGCGGCTACTATAAATAAAGCTTCGAGTTGCAAAGATTTGTCGGCGTGAATAGTCAAAGTTAATTATTCAAAAATTCAGCGGAAACCCTGCTTAATGCGTCTAATAATGATGGGTTTGTATGGGCACTATTAAAACAATGAAATCATTAACTCACGTCCGTAAAAGCCTTCTTTGGTTATGCGTAATTTCGTTGCTGCCAATCCTGTTCATAAGCGGTGAGGTGTGCGGGCAGAGCGGGCGGCGCGAGGAAGCGCAAGGTACGCGGGGAACTGTTGCGGCGCAGGATGACGACGATGTGATACGTACGCGCACGGAGGAAGTGTTGCTGCCGATTTCGGTGCGCGATGAGCGCGGGCGCCCCGTAGCGGGATTGAGCGTTGATAGCTTTTTTGTTTATGAGAAAGGCGTCAGGCAGGACATTGCAAGTTTCAACCGGCGGCGCGTTCCGGCGAACATCATCTTGTTGTTGGACGCTTCGGGCAGCGTCTTTAGCCAGATGCGTTTGATCCGCCATGCGGCGATAAATTTTTCGCGCGGGTTGCTGCCGGAAGATCGCGTCTCGGTGATGCAGTTCGCCGATAAGGTCGAGTTGCTGCAGGATTGGACGCCTGCGACGGAGACAAGGAAAATCGAGTTAGCACTTAATTCGCGGTATCGTCCCGGCTCGCGGACGGATTTTTACGAGGGGTTGCGCACGGCGGCGGAAGTTCAATTCAAAGGAGTGGAAGGGCGGCGCATCATCATACTGCTGACGGACGGCATTGACATGGCGGCGCGACCCGCGACGAGTTTCGCCGAAGCTTTACGATCCGTCGAGCGCGCCGAGGCGAGCGTCTACACGGTGAGTCTGACGGCGAGTATGCGCGCAATGGTCGAGCGTCAGACGGGTGGGCGTTTGCGGCGCTTGCTCGCGGGCGGCTACGATCCGCAGTACATCGCGCAGATTCTTCGCCAGATCAACGAAGCGGAAGCGGATTTGGAAAAATTGGCGACGC
>JACCYN010000128.1 GCA_013696465.1 Pyrinomonadaceae bacterium | reverse complement strand
AGCAAAGCAGTCCGGCGTCGAAGGAGATGTCACTGTCGAATTTACGGTTAACGATCAGGGAGAAGTCACGGACGCACGCGCGATTGAAGGTCATCAGTTGTTGCGCGCGGCGGCCGTGGAAGCGATGCGACAGTTTCGCTTCTCGACGCCGTCCGACGGGGCGCGCTCACGGTACACGGCGATCTTCAGTTTCCGCAATCACGAGTCAAACGCGGTTGCGATGGGCAACCAGTGACTTTAGAGCGGCAAACTTTGAAATTTAACCTCGACGGAAAAGTAACTGTGCTTTTTGCGCAGTTATTTTTCCGTTTGTGTAATCAATTCTGTTTTTGTGAAAAGCTCCGAATCAATTTCAGATGTCGTTTGCGCCGCCACCATGCCCCCATTTAGTCTCACGCTCTCGAATCGTTTCCCGGCATACCTAGCAGTTAACTTTTTTTGACGACGAGCAAGCTTCTTATTGTTGACAAACTGCTCCCTCCCGCGCCATCATAGCCTCCAATCCCCAAGCGTCCGCCCGACAATAGAGACCTCCTGAATTTTAGGGGTCGGAGACATAAGGTTTTTTGTATACGCCAGAAGAGTTTTTCGCCAGTTATTGGATTAGCGTACTCCCGCCGCTAGTTCTGCCCTCTCCCAAGTTATCACCCTCTCTCCGGGGTTAAATGCTATGAACATCTGCCCTACTTGCCAGCAGTGTTTCGAGGACGTTCACGCTCTTTGCGCCCACGATCAAACTCCGCTCGTCGCGTCACGCCCCGGAGCGTGCGTCATCGGGAAAAAGTACAGCCTCGATCAGTTGCTCGACCAAGATTTATCAACCTCGGTTTACGCCGGGACGCTGCTTGAAGCCGACCGCCCCGTGGCGATCACTCTGCTGCGCACGCGCTCCGTTGCCGACAGTGATGCCCTCGTGCGCTTCCGGCGCGAAGCGCACACCATCGCGCACCTCAACACGCGCGTTAACCACCAGCACGTCGCCCGAACCTTTGATTACGGCTCGCTGCCTGACGGCGGCGAAGCATTCATCGTGACGGAGTTGGTCGCCGGGCAGACCTTGCGCGAGCACATGGACGAAGCGGGGCAGTTGCCTTTCGCCGACGCGGTGCACATCGCCAGACAAATCGTCGAAGGACTCGATGCCGCGCACCGTTGCGGCGTCGTGCACCGCGACCTCAATCCGGCGAACATCATTCTAGGTCGCAATTCTTATAAACGGTTTGAAGTCAAGATCATTGACTTCGGCCTCGCGCGATTGCGCGAACAGCGGACGCTGCTTCCCGCGACCGACGGCGCGCACAACCACGCCGCGCTTAATCCTTTAAGCGCGCTTGCGCCGTACGTCTCCCCGGAACAGCACGTGGGTGAAGAGCCTGACGGTCGCTCCGATCTCTACAGCCTCGGCGTGATTCTCTACGAGATGCTCGCCGGGCGTCTGCCCTTTGACAACTCGGCCGCGAACATTGACGCTGCATCCGATTCTGAAAAGAAGGAAGAGCAACCGTTGCCGCTCTCCGACGTGCGCGCGGACGTGCCCGAATCTTTGGTGCAACTCGTCATGCAGTCCTTACAAAGCAAACGCTCGTCCCGCCCCTATTCGGCGGCAGAGTTTGCGCGCCTGTTGCGCATGGACGAGCATCCGGCGACGCAGCTTAAACAGAACACGGCGGCGGCCATCACAACGCCCGTCGCTTCCGACGCAGACGTAGCTACGGTTCACTCGCACGACGCGCGCGCGGTGAAAGCAGTTTCATTGTCCGATGATGCTTTGCCCCCGGCCGCCGCATCTGTTCTTTCAGCGTTCGTCCCTAGCGAAACAACTGCTCCTCAACAACAGTCGCACGTTGAACTTGAGCCGGAACTTCAACCACAACGCGCAGTCGTCTTCCAAGAGACAATCGCGCCGATTGTGGAGAACAGGTCGGAAGCGCAAGAGAGTGATCCTGCTCCGCGAAAAATCATCATCTATTTTGACAACGAAACGATCTTTGCAGAGCGAGAGTGGGACGA
>JACCYN010000063.1 GCA_013696465.1 Pyrinomonadaceae bacterium | reverse complement strand
CGAAACATTTTCTTCAGGCACGGGCGCGTGCGCGGCCGTGGTCGCAGCGTCAATCGGGAATCGAACGGGACGCCGCGTGGCGGTAGTAATGCCGGGCGGAAGATTTGAAGTCGAATGGCGGGCGGATTGGGAAGTTCTGCTCACAGGCGAAGCGGAGATCGTTTACGAAGGAGAATGGAAGAGCAAGTAAGAATGAGGAAAAGGGGAAACCGAAGTCCGGGATAAAAGCAGTTCGACTTTTTATTCTGTCTCCTGAAACTCTTGATTTCATTGCGTTTATAAATTTCTGCTGGACAGATTTCACGAAATTGTGTTAGCTTCTTTACAGGACAAGCGATCTGGGAAACCGAGTCGCTTGTTTTTTATTTTGTTCTTTTGCTTTCAGACGTTCGCAAGTGTTTCCCTTGCGTCCCCCGCTCCGGTTGATTTTTTAAATCTCCTAAGCCGGAGTTTCCAAGCGTCGGTTAAGGTCGTCGCCCGGTGTTGCTGAAAGCGCCAAACTCTAAGTAGGAGACCGAATCAGATGAAGCATTCCCTCTACGGAGGAAGCGCGATTGCCGTCGCGCTCTTCTCCCTAAGCTTAATTTTCCAAGCCGTTCCCTCTTACGCCGAACCCTCTCTCACTCAAGATTTGAAACAACCCCGCGTTCTGGATGCTGTGCCCGATGATGGGTCGAGCTTTGTCAGCGCAAGTACAGTGACGGAAGCGACCGCGCCGCGAAGGGGCGACTCCAAGAAAAAGGAGAACGTGATTCTCCCGGCCGCGTCAGGAGCGCAGAGCTTTACGGCGACCGCTTACTGCCTGCGCGGGCGCATGGCGAGCGGCGCTTACGTCCGCAAGGGCGCGATAGCCGCCGACCGTCGCGTTTTACCGATTGGCACGCGCGTGCGCATTGAAGCCGGAAACTATAGCGGCGAATATACGGTGCTTGATACGGGCGGCGCGGTGCGCGGTCGGATCATAGATGTGTGGGTGCCGTCGGCGGGCGAAGCCATTCGTTTCGGTCGTCGCAAAGTTAAACTCACCGTTTTGCAATACGGCGGTGGTGGCGGTAAGCGTCGTCGCCAATCTTAAGAACGACTGCTAGCGCATTTTAAGCCGTTGCCTTGTCGGGGCGACGGCTTTTGTCGTGCGGGGAAGATTGTTGTAGAGTCCGGGCGAGCAGTTTAATATGCACGCGCGGTTCTATTAAACACGAAACAGATGCCGGAGCTTAACATCTTCAACGTTTTCGTCGGCTTAACGTGGCTGACCGTCGTGTTATGGCTCGGCAGCATGTACCTCACGCTGCGCGGCGTGGTGCGCCAAAAGCCGCTCGCGCCGTCGAACTTTGAAGAAGACATTAAGAACAAAGACGCGCCTTTCGTTTCGATTCTGGTTCCGGCGCGCGATGAAGAGCGGCGCATACTCCGGCAATCCGTTCAGTCAATGCTGGAGCAGGATTACGGATCGTTCGAGGTGATCGCGGTCAATGACCGTTCGACCGACCGGACGGGTGAGATTCTGCACGCGCTCGCCCGCGAGAATCCGCGTCTGGGCGTCGTTGACGGGCGCGAACCCCCTGCCGGATGGCTCGGTAAACCCCACGCCTTGCAGCAAGCTTTTGATGCGGCGCGCGGGAGTTGGATATTAGCGACAGACGCCGACATGCTTTTCGCCCCTGGCGCGTTGCGCACGGCCGTCCGCCACGCGCTCGCGGAGGATTACGACGCCGTTACTTTAATTCCTTACGTCGAGTGCCTCTCGTTTTGGGAGCGCGTGTTTATGCCGACCTTCGGGTGGTTTATGTTGATGGCGATGCCGACCGAGCGGGTCAACGATCCCCGCCGGGCGGAAGCGGTCGGTATCGGCGGCTTCTTTTTGATCAGGCGTTCGAGTCTGGAGCGCATCGGCGGCTACGGCGCGGTGCGGGCGGACGTAGCGGAAGATTTGCGCACTGCGACGTTGCTTAAAAGCAGCGGCGCGCGCCTTCGCATTGACTACGCGCCGGAGTTGCTGCGCACGCGAATGCAAACGAACCTCAAGGAGATTTGGGAAGGCTTTACGAAGAATCTATTTGCCGGAGCGAAGTTTTCGTTTCCGTTCGCCGTCTTCAGTTCTGTCTCCGTTTTTCTTTACGCCGTCGCGCCGGCGCTGCTGTGGATGTTCTGTTTGTTAATGATGGTTTCAGGGGATGCAAGCGAGTGGCTGCGTCTTTTCGTTCCGGCTTTTCTCATTTGGCTGATGCAGGTATGGACGTTTGCCGTGATCAACAAGAATTGGGGCATACCTGTCGTTTACGCTTTCTTCGTGCCGCTCGGTCACGCGCTATTCATTCTCATTCTCCTTAATTCAGCTTTCAAAATCGCTGCGGGTCAGGGCGTCACGTGGAAAGGACGCACGCTTTATGAGCGTGACGGAGTGCGCCCGCCGCGCCCGCACAGCGAAACAACTCAGCAACCGCCTCTTGCCGATGAACAAAGAAGCTAACTCGAACGACCTCCCCGTGCCGGAGCCACTCGTCGAAGTCAGGCGCGGCGCGATCATCGAATCGCGCCATCGCGGGTACGTCGTCGCGGTCGAAGGCGATGGGCAAATAATCGCGCAACTCGGCGAGAGCGGACTCGTCACTTACCTGCGTTCCTCCGCCAAACCTTTTCAAGTTGCCCCGCTCATCGTCTCCGGCGCGGCTGACCGTTTCGAGTTTACAGATAGGGAGATCGCGCTCGCCTGCGGTTCGCATAGCGGCGAACCCGTTCACGTCGAGACGGTCAAGGGGATGCTTGAGAAGATTAAACTCGATGAAACGTGGTTGAAGTGCGGAACGCATGAGCCGTTCAGCCGCGAAGTCGCGCGTGAATTGCGTGCGCGCGGAGAGCGACCGGGCGTTTTGCAGAACAATTGCTCCGGCAAACACACGGGGATGCTCGCCCTCGCCCTTCACCTCGGCGCGGAGCCGCGAGCCTACGACCAACCGGATAACCCTGTACAGATTGCGATTGCAAACACGATTGCGCGCTTCGCAGACGTTGCGGTTGAAGATATCGCGGTGGGCGTGGACGGCTGCGGCGTCCCCGTGTTCGGCGTCACGATGCGCCAGATGGCATTGATGTACGCCCGGCTCGTCGCGCCGCCCGCCGATTTCGACGAGCAGACGCGCCGCGCCTGTGAACGGATCGTGGGAGCGATGACGACCTACCCGGAGATAATCGGGGGCACAAGCGAGCGGCTAGACACCGAGTTGATGCGAGCGGCAAGAGGCGGCCTCGTTTCAAAAGTCGGCGCGGAAGGCGTGTACACGGCTGGGGTGCTTCCGTGCGAAGAATGGCCACGAGGGCTTGGGTTGGCTTTGAAGATTGAGGACGGGGAAGACAAGCGCGGTCGCCCAACGGTCGTGATCGAATCTCTGCGTCAGTTAAACGTTTTACGCGGAGAGATGCTCGAAGCAGTTACGCCTTACGCGAGATTTGCCGTCAAAAATCATCGCGGAGATGAAGTGGGCGAGGTTAAAGCGAACTTTAATTTGAATGTAAACGACGGTTCGTAAAGAAAATTGACTAAGGCGGACGGTAATAATTCAGTAGTACACGACGCAAGTATAAGATGAGTACAGAGACGCTTTGAGAAATGTTGGATGTTCATGCGGCTCACGGCTATTTTCGCCGAATCTTTGAAGAAAACAAGCAAGCCAGATTAGCGAAAGCGCGAATACGTTTGTGGCACATTCATTGCCTAAAGAGAGAACGTTGATAATTGAATTGTTAGCAAGATTAGCTCGGCGACGGCAGTAATCGAAAACTTTGGGGGAGGTTTTCCGTTACTAAAGCGAACAGCGATTCTTTTGGGGAACGGAGTCGGTGGTAGCAAGCGGTCAAAGAGCTAACGGTTGGCGGGTTGCTGGAATGTTCTGCGATGGTTTGGGGGAGCCTAGCAGATATCCAGCAACCCGCGAAGTATTTGCGAAAGAGAATCCCGGCAGATATAGAGTCTGTCGGGTTTTTTGTTTGTCTATGCAAAAATTACCTGCCGACTCCGCTCTCGCCTTGCTTTAATAACCTTTGCGGATCGTGCTGCGGCGTTACCTCATCAATGTTGAGTCGTACCATCCCGCCCGCGTCCGTAAACACCTTTGTCGCCTGAGCGCGACGCCGCATGAAAACGAAAGCTCCGAGAAGACCGCCAAGACCGAGACTCACAAGAAGCGTGAGTCCTGAAGCTTGCAGCGTCGCAATGATTACGTCCGCCGCCATACCAGCGTTGGCTCTTTGCGCATCTTCCACCGCGTAAGGATACTCACCCAGCCAGCGCACTTCTTGTTCGTATTTTACTTCGCCCGCGAGTCGTTCGGCAGCTTCTGCGTTCGGCGCATCAAACACAAACACGAGATAGTTACCCACACGACGGTAGAGTGAAGGCGCGGGCTGCCCGCCGTTGCGCAATCCATTGATGCGTTCCGTCACGCGCTTGTCATTGTCTGACGCAAGCTGCGGCGTGAAATACTCGACGATGACAAGCCGCGTCGCGGAATCATAGATGGCCGTGACTGCTTCGCCTCCGTCAAGGGCGATTGCGTCAAGCACGGGTCGGTTTCCCGCCGCAGCTTGCAAAGCCGGAAGGTCTCTGACGTAAGCCGCGCGCTTCTGCGCTTCTTCCCAACGCGGAAGATGTTTGACGAGCGCCGGAATTTCCGCGCTCACGTCCTCTGCGCTCGCAACTCCGGCGCTTGCCGATAGAAAGATAAGCGCGAGGACAAATGTCACGAGAAACGACTTGGAAGAAAAACGGTAGGGCACAGTAAACCTCTTTCAACTTGAAAACTCGAACGCTCTTGCGTAAATCCACAATCTGCTATTCGATGCCCGACGGCGCCTTCATGTTGCGTTGAGAATAATAAACAGAGTCGCAAGAGTAAAGCTAGTCGTTTAACTTCGGACGGCGTAGCTGACGCAGAATCGCGTCGGCGTGACCTGTAGGGTCGGGGATGTTGTGCAGCAAGGTTGAACCGCTTCCTTCGCCCGCATCTTCGAGACGGATGTCGCCGAGTCCGAGCAGACGCTGAAAGACAGAGCGCGAAACAGTAACATCCTGAAGGCTGCGAAGCGGAACGTTGCGCGTCGTGCGTGCGAGTATGCCCTGCGCGATCTCGATTTTCGAGTCGGTCAGGCGATAGCGAATCGCGCTGCGCTTGACGTGGCTTAAGATCGGTAGGATAAAAACCGGCAGTGTGAGAAGCAGCGAGATGTGAGCCTGAAGTCCCGCGTAGGCAAGGATTGTCGTCAGCAGAATCGCGGCAAGCGCGGCGATAAGGTAGCCGAGCGCGATGAAGAGAATGGTCGGGCGCGCGACGAAGATCGTTTCCTCTTCCTTCTCAATTTGCGCGGGGCGAGAAGCGGCGGGTGGCGGTTGCTGTTGGGAGCGTGGGGCGAGGCGCGTCGCTTCCGCGTTGGCTGACGCGCCGCAGACCGGGCAAAAGCGCGCCTCCGAAGTTAACGCGCTTCCGCAATTGATGCAGTAAGAGTGGCTCAATCTGATTTGCCGTTTCGCAGTTCAACTTAGGTGTTCGGTGGCGCGCACGCTCGCAAGCAACTGCGCCGGATCATCGGGCGGCGTCACAACAACTTGCGCTCCCAATGCCAACACCTCATTACGCACGTTCTCTTCTTCCGCCTCAAGCATGAGGACGATTGGCAACTTAAACACGCCGCCGCTCTGCTGGCGAAGGCGACGTAAGGCTTCGACTCCATTCATATCACGAAGCCTGTAATCAATCAAAAGCAGATGGGGGCGTTCGATACGCAGAAGGTCAAGCGCCTGCTGACCGTCGAAAGCGGGGCGCACTTCGTAGCCGACCGATTGAACGAGCGAGTTTACCCGCGCGAGGCGCACCGGATCGGAGACAGCGAGAAGCAATCTTCCGGGCGTCGCGGAATCGCCGTTCGCGCGCCCCTCGCTTGTCTTCTGCGCCGCTTCTCGTTCAACCACTTGATCTGCGAAGCGCGTCGCCATCTTATGATGGTTATTTTCCTCCCCGCAGAGCGGTAAGATTGAAGACAATACGCGCTCATGGTTGACAGCTTTTGTTTCCGCGCTCTGTTCATTCGTTGCATTCATAACGACGTGAGATTGTGATTCGCGTGTGCGCCTCTTAGTGAGCGCAATTTCAGTGTCTTCGATCAATCTCTCAATGTCGTTGCCGTTTGCCGGGAATGACTCCATGGCGATGCGGACGACGCTTTCGGGGCGTTGGGCTAAAAACTCGTCGCGCAGCCGCGTGAGCAGTGCTTGCGCATCATCGGTGTTAGTGCCGGGTAGATAAATCAACAGTGTGGTCGGGCCGTAAAAGGTGACTGAGTCCATACGCCGCAAGTGCAGTTTGAGAAAACCGTAGGCTGCAGCGGTGGTGCGGTCGCGCGTCGCTTGATCCGTATTGCCCGTTTGCGTCGTCACTTCAATAAGAGTAATCGTGTCAAGTCCGTTACTTGTTTTGGCGGATTCGTGCACCCAATCAATCAGAAAGATTAAGTTGTCGATCTCCAAGCGCCGGTCGCCCGTCTGCGTCGCCGCCGCAACGCGCCGCCCCGCTTCCGCGCGCCACAAAAGCGCTGCGAGGCGCGCGCGCATTTCATTGGGCAGCGTTTGAATTGAAAAATAGTCGTCCGCCCCGGCGCGCAACGAGAGGTCGCGCAGAGCCGGATGATCTTTGTGAAAGAGAAAGACGAGCGGCACGGCGTAGGTCGCGGGGTCGGAGCGCAAACGCCGCGCGAGGTTGATAGCTTCACTTTCGTTCGTCTCGCCGCGCTGCAATTCGATCAGCGCGACATCGGGGAGCGAGGCGGCAATCACGTCAAAAGCTTCCATCAATGACACTGAGATCATTTCATAACCGGCATCGAGCGTTGGAAATTTCGGCCTGATGGATGCGACATCTGAGCGCGCAAAAAGCAGCACGCGCCGCGCCGTGCGCTCTACACCTTGCGTTTGGGGAGATGCAGTTGTCGTCGCGTCTGACGAAGCGAAAGCTGCTTCTTCAAGTGCACCCTGCTCGCTTTTCAAAAATTGCGCCTGATCAAGCATTCTCAAATGCTCCTTTTCTCCAAGGCTGTAAACGCTAAAGCAGAAAAAGGCGAACGTCTCCGTCCGCCTCTTCCCTTGAATTACCTTGCTGAGTTCCGTCCTTACTGGCTGACGAGTTGAAGCCGACCATCGGGCAAGCGCACCGAGTAGACGTTGCGCTCGTAGATGGTCGTCGGAATCGGGGTCTGCGCTTGGAGCGCGGCCACTTCGGTGGGCTTAACGGATTGGGCGCGTTGCGGTGCTCTCGGATCGCGCAGCAGCGAGTAGCGGCGCGTGATGCGGCGCACATATTCTTGAGTTTCGCGGTACGGCGGAATCTGACGGTTGTAGCGCAGCACGGCTCCTTCGCCTGCGTTGTAACCGGCGAGCGCAAGCGGAATGTTGCCTTTGAAAAAATCGAGTAGGAAGCGCATGTAACGCGCGCCGCCCTCGATGTTCTGTCGCGGATCGAAACGGTCGCGCACGCCGAAACGCGCGGCCGTGCCCGCCATCAACTGCATTAACCCGCTCGCGCCTTTGTTGGAAACGGCACGTGACTTGAAAGACGATTCTTGGTGCATGATCGCATAGAGCAACGCCGGATCAACTCCGTTGCGCTCGCCCGATTCGATGATCAAGCGATCCGTCTGCATGTTGCCCGTCGTGAATCCGTGAAGCCGCGTGCTGGTGGCGACGCGGGTCGGCGGAACGTAGACGACCAGCTTCGTTTGAGATGCGCGCCGCGCTTTCGTCTTACCGGCGGACGAAGCGTTGGTCGGCGCATCTGCAGCGCGAACTTCCTGCCGTGTATCCAGATTGTCAAACGAATAACCCGACGACCTCTGCGCAAGGGTGGGGAATGTGCAGAGCATGACGAAAGTAAAAATGGCGGAGAACTTTTTCATAATGTTTATTTTTGTGAAGCTTATTGTTTGGGCAACTTGCGATAAACCGCTTGGGGGCGAAATACGCATGAAAGTCAAAAGAACATCCAAAGTGCGCTCTACGAACGCAAAAGCATCATAACACTTTGTTAAACAATAATCAACACGCGTCGCATCTACGTTTAACACGAGCATTTGCAACATTTACGCGAGGTGAAAAGCTGGTGAAAGTCGGGCTTGAAAGAGGAATAAAAGGGCTTGACAGGCAGGATACAATAACGAGCGTTCCAACACTCACAAAACTCAAGCGCGCCTCTCCGGTGCGCCTCACAACGTCGGAGGATAACGAAATGAAAAGAATTCTTTCTGCGGCTTTCGTGTTCGCTTTTCTGCTTTCAATGGAAGCGTCCGCACAGAACAATGCGAACAGCAACGCAAACTCGGCAGCACGCGCGACCGCGAACTCAAACCGCCGCCGCGGCCCCATCTTTCGCGCCAACAAAGATCAGATCAACCAAGCGCAAGCGATTTTGAAACAGCGCGGATTTATGACTGGAGATGCGACAGGCAAGCTAGACACGGCGACGCGCGCCGCTTTGAAGAAGTATCAAGGAGCGGAGAGCTTAAGAGTTACAGGCACGCTCAACCGCGTTACTCTTGAGAAGATGAACATCACGCTCACCGAACGTCAACGCGCGATGTAAAAAGGAAGGCAAAAGAAAAAAGGTAAAAGGCAAAAATGCGGATGCAAGAATAATAATTCCTTCATCCTAACTTTTGCCTTTTACCTTTTGCGTTTTTAGTTCTTATCGTTTTGCTGCAAAAGCGTTTCGACGATCTTGTAGCTCGCCTCAAGCGCTTCCGGCAGTTTATCCGTTTCCGCGCCGCCGCCCTCGGCCATGTCGGGACGACCGCCGCCACGCCCGCCGACGATCTGCGCCAGCTCGCGGATCACTTGCCCGGCCGGAACGCACCCGCGCAAATCCGGCGACGTGCGCACGATGAGCGAAGCCTTGCCTTCGCCGCGCCGCCCAAGCACCACCACGCCCGAACTCACTTTCGCCATCAGCGCATCGGAGAGTTGGCGCAAGCCCACCGCGTCCATCTCACTCGCCTCTCGCGCGAGAACTCGGACGCCTGCCACATCGCGCGTTTCGTTTCCGTTTGAAGCGTTTGCGCCGACGCTGCCCGTAGCCAACTTCAAACGCAACTCTTCCGCTTCGCGTCTCGCGCGTTTCAATTCTTCCTGCAAACGCTCCACGGTCGCAGGCAAGTTCTCGCGCCCTGTGCGTAACCCGCTCGAAAGAATATCAACGAGCGCCTCCGTCTCCTGAAAGCGCGTGAACGCATCGGCGCCCGTCACGGCCTCGATACGGCGCGTGCCCGACGCAATCGCCTCATCGCGCACAAGCTTAAAGAGTCCGATGTCACCAGTCGCGCGCACGTGCGTGCCGCCGCACAGTTCTTTCGAGAAACCCGGCACGGTCAACACTCTCACCTGCTCCGCATACTTCTCGCCGAACAAAGCCATCGCGCCCGAACGCATCGCTTCTTCAAGCGGCAAGATTTCCGTTTGCACCGCTTCGTTGCGCAGAACGTGATAATTAACAAGCCGTTCGATCTCCGCGCGCTCGTCCGAAGTGAGCGGTTGATAGTGTGAGAAGTCGAAGCGCAGACGATTCGGCGCAACGAGCGATCCGGCTTGCTTGACGTGTCCGCCTAAAACTTCGCGCAGCGCGGCGTGAAGCAGGTGCGTCGCCGTGTGATTACGCCGCGTCGCATCGCGCTTCTCCGCGTCAACTTGCGCCGTGAACGTATCGCCCACGCGCACGCTTCCGCGTTCGACTTTTACGGAATGCACGATTGTGCCGCGCACCGGCGCGCTCACGTCATTGACGATAATTTGCGCGTCGGCGTTAATGAGCATTCCGGTGTCGCCGACCTGCCCGCCCGATTCGGCGTAGAAGGGCGTGCGATCAAGTATCAGTTCGCCTTCTTCTCCTTCGCCGAGTTGGTGCGTCTCTTCGTCCGCTTTAATAATCGCAACGACGCGCGCTGCATCAAGGCGCGTTCCCTCATAGCCCACAAACCCTGTTCTGCCCGCGCGTGCCGCCGCCTCCGCATAGACGGGTTTCGCCTTACTCGCTTTGTTCGTCGCCGCGCCATCTTGCGTGCCCGTCTGTTGTATGGATTTCAACGCCCGGTCGAAGCGTTCGTTGTATTCGTCTTCGTCAATCTCAAAACTGCGTTCTTCGAGCGAGACGCGGATCAGATCGCGCGGCGTGCCGAAGGTGTCGTAGAGGCGCGCGAGTTCTTTGTAATCCGGCAACGCGCCCGCTTCCGTCGCCGCAAACAAAGCGTCGAGCTTTTGCAAACCGATGGTCAAGGTTGACGCGAAACGATCTTCTTCCAACTTCACCATGCGCTCGATGAACTCACGCGAGGCTTCGAGTTCCGGGTACGCGCCGCGCATCCCCTCGACGACGAAATCGGTCACGCGATAGAAGAACGCGTCTTCAAATTCAATCGCGTTTCGTCCGTGATAAATGGCGCGGCGCATGATTTTACGCAACACATAGTTGCGACCTTCGTTGCCGGGAAGTATTCCGTCGGCGATTGAGAAGGCGGTAGCGCGCGCGTGGTCAGCGATGACGCGCATCGCAAAACCTTCCGGTGAATCGTATTCGTAAGTTTTGCCGGAAAGCTCGGCAATGAAGTTGATGATCGGGCGAATTATATCCGTCTCGTAGTTCGTCTTTACACCTTGCAGCACAGCGGCCATCCGCTCGAAGCCCATCCCTGTGTCAACCGACGGCGCGGGGAGCGGTTCGAGCGCGTATTTACCGGGCGCAGTTTCGACGCGGTTGTACTGCATGAAGACGAGATTCCAGATTTCGAGTGTCGTGTCGCCGGGGCCGTTGACCAACTCAGGGCGGTTGTGGTTCGGGTCTTCGGGGTGATCGCCGAGGTAATAATTGATCTCCGTGTTGGGGCCGCACGGACCCGTCTCCGCCATCTGCCAGAAATTGTCTTTGCGCCCGAAGCGAAGTATGCGTTCGGGGCGTGCGCCGACTTCCTGCCAGAGAGCCACAGCTTCGTCATCCGCCGGAACTTCATCGTCGCCCGCGAAAACTGTGAACCACAATCTTTCGGGGTCGAGCTTGAATTCATTGACGAGCAAATCCCACGCGAAGCGGATCGCGTCGCGCTTGAAGTAATCGCCGAACGAAAAGTTGCCGAGCATCTCGAAGAAAGTGTGGTGGCGCGCGGTCTTGCCAACATCGTCGAGGTCGTTATGCTTGCCGCCCGCGCGGATACACTTCTGCGACGAGCAGGCGCGCGTGTAATCGCGTTTTTCGACGCCGGTGAAGACATCTTTGAATTGATTCATACCGGCGTTGGCGAAGAGAAGGGTTGGATCGTTTGCGGGCAGCAGCGGGCTTGACGCGACGCGCGTGTGCCCGTGTCGCTCAAAATATTTCAGGAATGCTTCGCGTATTTCGTTTCCAGTCATGATAGATAAACTTAATTGTAAAGTTAGGTTCAAATGCAACTGAGAAGTTTAACACGCGCGCGGCGGGCGGGCGAAGCGAGGTTGGAACGCTTGGTTATTCTTCGGGGGCATCCGTTTCATCAATGCTGCTTGAAGACAGATCGCGCACTTTTCTAATTACAAGATCGTAAGAAAATCCGCGTCGCAGAAGATGATCGAAGAGGCTTTTCGTTTCCTCACGCGTTTCGGGGCGACCGCGCAAGCGCACGCGCTTTCCGATAGCGTCATCAATCAACGTCTCTTCCGGCGTTTCTTCGTAAGTCGCTTTGATCGCCGCGTCCGCCAACTCCTTCGGCACTTTCTTCATTTGCAGATCGCGCGCGAGTCGTGTGCGTCCGATTGGTTTTTGTCGCACGCGCGAAGCGGCGAAACTTTGGGCGAACTGCTCGTCGTTCACGTAGCCGTATTCGCTCAATTTCGCAATCGCCGCGTCAACAGCTTCCTCGTTCGTCCATTCTTTTTCGAGCAGACGCTCGCGCAGTTCAGCGATTGAGCGCGGCTTGGCGGCGAGAAGCTTGACGGCGCGTTGCAGCGTGCGCGCCCGCGCTTTTTGCGGATCAAGTGGACGCTGCTCCGCTTCTTCGTCCACGCGCAACTTCGTCGGTCTGCGATTTCGCCTTTGTTTATACATCGCTTCATACTGTAACTTAATCCTCGAATGCGGAACAAACTGAAGCGAAAATCTGTAAGTTCACATCGGGCATTTGAAATTACAAATTAAGATTTCGATTTGTGAACGAAGAGTATACAAAGCGGAAAACTTTTTCATGGACGGCGTTTTAATCATAGATAAACCACCTGATTGGACTTCCCACGATGTCGTGGCGCGCGTGCGGCGATTGCTGCAAACGAAGCGCGTCGGGCACACGGGCACACTCGATCCGTTTGCGACCGGCGTGCTCGTCATGCTCGTCGGGCGTGCCACGCGGCTCGCGCAGTTTCTCGTTAACTCCGAGAAGCACTACGAAGCGACGATTCGTTTCGGCTACACGACGAACACGGGCGACCGGACGGGCGAACGCATTGCGACAACGCCGGAACTCCAAGCTTGGAGCGAGGATGAAATCGAACGCGCTCTTGAGAGTTTGCGCGGGCGCATCGAACAAGTGCCGCCGATGTATTCGGCGAAGAAGGTCAAAGGTCAAAAGCTGTATGAATTAGCGAGGCGCGGCGAAGAAGTTGAGCGCCCGGCCGTCCCCGTTTACATCCACGAACTTGAAGCGCAATCATCGGACGGCGCGCTGTTGTGTACTAACGCTGACGGCACAATTGACATGGAGGTGCGCGTTCGATGTTCGGCGGGCACGTACATCCGCGTGTTGGCCGAAACAATCGGAGAGCGGTTGGGCGCGAAAGCGCATCTGGCAACTTTGCGTCGCACGCAGGCCGGAAGTTTCAATCTTGAATGCGCGGTTGATCTCGATCAATTGCAGAAGATCGCCGAGGCGGGCGAAGCGCAGAGAATTATTATTTCGCCCGACGAGGCGCTCTCTCACCTACCGTTTGTGCATCTAACGGCCGGGCAAGCGCGCCGGGCGCAAGACGGCGTAGCATGGCGCGTTGACGATGCGCAAGGAGTTGATTTGAAAGACGGCGAGCAAGTCAGGATGCGCGACGAACGGGGAAATCTGATCGCCGTTGGTGTTTACAATGCGGCGCGCGAGTCGGTACAACCGCGCGTCTCTTTTGCCTCTCTCCCTGCAAGTTAATGTTTGACTTGCTTCGCTGAAGGCTGTGTTATACTTGACCACAGCAAACGTCGGGGCGACGCTCAAAAGCGCGCTCGCTGCGGAATGAAGTTGTCTCCCTTCGATTTGCTCCAAAATACGTTCGCTCAAGGTCATTGAAGAAGTAAGTTTGATTCTCGATGCAGCGGCGAACGCCACCCGCGCGAAGCGTTCTCTTTCCGCCGTCAAATCAAGAATCAGCCTCGTAATAAGCCGGAGCGTAGAGAAGAAAAGGCGCGCGTGCGCGTCAATCTTTTCCCGCCCGCTTGGTCGAGACATAAACCCGCGTGACTTTCCCCACGCTGTCCAAACCGCGCACCGTAAAGCCTGTTATAAGAGGTACAAAAAGGCTATGAATGAGCAGGATGGCAATAAAAATTTTAACATCACCGAGCGACTCGAAACTCTGCGCCGCGAACGCGAAGCTCTCCAATGGGAAGGAAGCTTCCGCGACTACTTCGAGTTGGTTTCACAAAACCCGCGCCTCGCGGAACTCTCGCACGCGCGCGTTAACGACATGATCCACGCCGCCGGAGTCGAAAAACTCGGCGAAGGCACGCGCGATGAAGTCACCCACTACAAATTCTTTGCCGAAGAACTCTTCGGCATCGAAGAAGCGATTGCACGGATCGTAGAATACTTCAAATCTTCCGCGCAACGCCTCGAAGTTCGCAAGCGCATTCTCCTCCTCATGGGGCCGGTCGGCGGCGGCAAATCTACGATTGTGACGATGATTAAGCGCGGCCTCGAAGAGTGGACGCGCGTAGAAGAGGGCGCGGTTTTTGCGATCAAAAATTGCCCGATGCACGAAGAGCCGCTGCACCTGATCCCGGCCGAACTCCGCCCGGAGATCGAAAAGCATTACGGCATCTACATCGAAGGAGACCTCTGCCCGCAGTGCCGCTACAACCTCGAACACACCTACGGCGGACGCCACGAGGAGGTGCGCGTCGAGCGCATCATCTTCTCTGAAAAAGCACGCGTTGGCATCGGCACATTCGCGCCTTCAGACCCAAAATCACAAGACATTACGGAACTCACCGGCTCGATTGATCTCTCGACCATCGGCGAGATTGGCGTCGAATCCGATCCGCGTGCATACCGCTTCGACGGCGAATTAAACATCGCCAATCGCGGCGTGATGGAGTTCGTGGAGATGTTGAAGGTGGACGAGAAGTTTTTGTATTCGCTTCTCACACTCTCACAGGAGCAGAACATCAAGACGGGTCGCTTTGCGATGATCTACGCCGACGAAGTGATCCTCTCGCACACGAACGAAAACGAGTACACATCTTTCGCGGGCAATCGTAAAAGCGAAGCTCTGCAAGATCGCATCATTCTTGTGCGCGTGCCTTACAACCTGTGCGTCTCGCAAGAGGAGCGCATTTACTACAAGCTCCTTAATCAATCTGAAGTTTTGCGCAACGTGCACATCGCGCCGAACACTTTGAGGGTCGCGGCAATGTTCGCCGTGATGACGCGGCTGGAAGAACCGAAGCGACAGAGCGTGGACATCGTGAAGAAGATGAAGCTTTACGACGGCGAAGATGTCGAAGGCTACAAATCGAAAGACGTGCGCGAGTTGAAAGACGAAGCCGTGCGCGAAGGTATGGACGGCATCTCCCCGCGCTACATCATCAATCGTCTTTCGGGCGCGCTCGTCCGCGACGGCGTAACATGCATCAACCCGATTGACGCCCTGCGCGCGATCAAAGACGGCTTCGATCAGCACACCGGAATTACAAGCGAACAGCGCGAGCGTTACCTGAATCTCATTTCGTCGGCGCGCAAAGAGTACGACGAGATCGCTAAGATCGAAGTGCAACGCGCCTTCGTCTATTCGTTTGAAGAGATGGCGCGGACGCTCTGCAACAACTATCTCGATAACGTCGAAGCGTACTGCAACAAAGACCGCATGAAAGACCCGATCACGGAAGAGGACATGGAGCCGGACGAAGGATTGATGCGCTCCATCGAAGAACAGATCGGAATCTCGGAGAACGCGAAGAACACTTTCCGGCAGGAGATTCTCATTCGCATCTCGTCTTACGCGCGCAAAGGCAAACAGTTTGAATACGTCTCGCACGAACGCCTCAAGGAAGCGATTGAGAGAAAGATTTTCGCCGACTTGAAAGACGTAGTGAAGATCACGACTTCCGTTAAGACGCCCGATCCGGATCAACTGCGGCGCATCAACGAAGTTATTGACCGCCTCGTGCGCGATCACGGTTACTGCCCCGTGTGCGCCAACGAGCTTTTAACTTACGTCGGCACGCTCCTCTCGCGCTAACGCCGCCGTTAGCCGTTCGCTTTGTGCGATCAGCGAAGATAAAACTCTCGCGCTTTTCTCGCGCCCGCACCTTTAATAAGCGTGCGGGCGTTCGATTCCCAAGCTTTCTGTGCGAAGTTAACGATAAGGAGATTGAATCGTGCGAGCCGTCCTGTCAATTCTCTTCCTCGTGAGTGCCCTCGTCGGCGCGATGTATTCATCGTCAGACAATGCCGCGGCGGGGCAGATCGCCGCCGGGCGAAACTTCTACAGCGATCCTTCCGCCGGGGCGAGACAAACGCGGACGGTGCTTCCGCCTGAAGTTCGCGCCTTCAGTCCGGGCGACGTGATGCGAAGCTCCGGCAGACAAGATGTGAGCGGTATTGCACAGCCGCCTTGGACGGAAGTCGTCATCAACGTTGGTTCATTCAACATCCAACCGCGCAACGGGGCGAGCGTCACAATCGTGCCTCTGGAAGTTGATGTCGCGCCGCTTCAATTGAAGATCGTGAAGGTTACGAGACAGAGAGACGAATGCACGGGCGAAGGTAAAATCAGTTGGGGCGTGGAGCTTGAAAAGATTCGGGAGCGAAGTTTTTGGGAGCAACGCGCCGTCACGGGGCGCAGAGAAGATGTGCCGTTCGGCGTGCTCGTCATTTACCCGGCGGTTGCGAACGCACGCGCCATCAAGCGGAACGAGTTAAAGACTACGATGCTGCCGCGCGGCGTAAAACCCGCCACGGTGAATGCCGCCGTTGACGTGAACAATGACGGGAAACCCGATCTGCTGTGGGTCAGTTATTGCTGTGACGCGCCGACGAGAGCGGGCAACGACTCTAATTGCGATCTGACGTGCGGCAGAACTTATAAGAGAGGAAGCAACGGGTGGAAACTTGTTAAAACTTTCGAGCCGTGTTGAGAAAGCTGACGAATCGATTGGAGTTGAATTAAACGGGTTATGAAGAAACGTTATTTGCTTGCAGGCGTTTACGGGCTGGCGGGCGCGACGCTGGCGGCGAAGTTGCTGAGTCGTCCGCGAGATGTTGAATGGGAAGAACACCACGCGGGCGTTGCTCACGCCGAACGATCAAAATTTGCAGAAGTCGGCGGCGCGCGTGTGCATTATCAGGAAACGGGTTCGGAAGATGCGCCAACGATAATTTTGATTCACGGCTTCTGCGCGTCCACGTTTGTGTGGAGTGATGTGATCGCACCCGTTGCCGAGATGGGCTTTCGCGTGATTGTGCCTGATTTAATCGGCTACGGTTTTTCGGAGAAGCCGCGCGCCGCGCGATACACGATTGACGCGCAAGCGCGGATGATCGTTGGATTGATGGGTGAGCTAAAGATCGAGCGTGCGGCGTTGGTTGGCAGTTCTTACGGCGGCGCGGTGGCCGCAACCGTCGCGCTCGATCATCCGCAGCGCGTCGAGCGTCTCGTGTTAGTCGGCGCCGTGACGGACGATAAAGTTAAAAATTCGTCGTTGATGCGGCTCGCGGTGTCGCCTGTCATGGGCGATCTGCTGTCGCCAGTGTTGCTTGGATCATTTCCTCTCATGCGCCGACACATGCGAAAGATTTACGCGGAAGGCAACGCGCATCTGCTCGACGAACGCAGGCTCGCTGCGCATCATCTGCCGATGCGCGCGGCGACGACGCACCGCGCTATCATCAAAACATTGCGCGGCTGGCAGGCCGAACGCATTGGGCGCGACGCGCATTTGATCGAACACCCGACCCTTCTCGTCTGGGGCGAGCATGACACGGTTGTGCCGCTCGCGCGGGGCAGAGAGTTGAATCGCAAGCTGCCTCATTCGCGCCTTGTCATTTTAGGGCGATGCGGGCATCTTCCGCAGGAGGAGCGCCCCGCCGAGTTTGCCGGATTAGTCGCAGGCTTTTGCAAAACCACAAAGCCGAAAGTTATGACAGTGGCGCAGGGCGCTTCCGCAAGATGATTCCGTCCATCAGAGGTGTTGACGATTTATGAGATGGCTAACATTAAAAATCTTCGTTGCTGCCGCCGCGTTCTTCGTTGGCGTTGCTGCCGCCTCAATCTGGTTCGTTCATCACACTTCTAACACCAGAGAAGTAAAAGCCGTCGTTCCTAGCGCGACACCGCCCGCGTTGAGCGTTACGGAAAACGCATTTGCCGACGACGTAAAATCTTC
>JACCYN010000034.1 GCA_013696465.1 Pyrinomonadaceae bacterium | reverse complement strand
GCGCGCGGTGAGCGGCAACTGTAAAGTCGCTCCGATGAGATCGCGGTAACGCTCGTCGTCTGGATTGACGGCGACCGCTGTATCGCCGAGCATCGTTTCGGGTCGCGTCGTGGCGACGATCACAAAGAGCGCATCACTGCTTCCGTTCGTCTTCACCGGATAACGCAAGTAATAAAGCTTTCCCTTGTGGGTCTCTTTTTCAACTTCCAAATCCGAGAGCGCCGTCTGTTCGTTCGGACACCAGTTGACGATGTAATCGCCGCGATAGATCAAACCTTCTTCGTAGAGGCGCACGAAGACTTCGCGCACGGCGCGCGTGAGTCCTTCGTCCATCGTAAAGCGTTCGCGCGACCAATCAACGCTCGCGCCTTCCCGCCTGAGCTGCGATGTAATGCGCGAACCGACTTCCGCCTTCCATTGCCAGACGCGCTCGACGAACTTTTCTCTTCCGAGGTCATAGCGCGTCTGCCCTTCTTTTTTAAGTTCACGTTCGACGACGATCTGAGTGGAGATGCCCGCGTGATCAACGCCGGGCAACCACAGGGTGCGATAACCGCACATGCGTTTGTGGCGCGCGAGCGCGTCCATCAAAGTGTGCTGCAAGGCGTGTCCCATGTGCAGCGAAGCCGTGACGTTCGGCGGCGGGATGGCGATGGAGAACGCGGGGGCTTCTGGGTCGCGGTTGGCCTCAGGCGCAAAGCAGCCTTCGCGCTCCCAACGCGCGTAGTGAGTTTCTTCGGCTTGTTTCGGATCGTATGTTTTCGGGATTTCCATCAGGGCTAGTATAAAGCTTTCCGCCCGTTGCTCACAGTCGTCAGCAGTCACCAACCGTCGCAAAGAATTTTCGGCGAAGGGAAACGCATCAATCGTTCGGCGCGGACGCATTGTGACAATGTTTGAGGTGTTAACGAGAAACGGATCGTGACGGAGCGATTTACAGTAAACCGTCCTGCCACGATCCGTTAGTTTGCCTTTGTCGAAGGACGAGTGAGGATTTATGAACCGCCTGAATTCTCTTCTTCGAGGCGGCGTTTGATGATCAACTCGGCGAGTTGCGGCACAACCTCCCAAGCGATCTCGCGCACTACCGCGTCCGAGAGATGCTCGACGGCGCGGCGGGCGATCATGTCAATCATCTCCGGCGATAACTGATTCACATCAATCGCTTCCGTCTCCGCTCTCTGTGCGGATGGTGAAGCTATTATCTCATCCATGAATTCCGGCTCGGCGACCGCGCTTTCCAATTGCGGCGACGCGGCTACCGCTTGCTCAAACTCCCTTGCAGATAAAGGCGCCGGGCGCGAAACTTCGTCGCCGAATCCGTCTCTCTCCTCCAATTCTTGCGTCGAGTAAGCTCGCGAGCCATCGGACTCGCTTGTCTCCGCTTCATTGAAATCTGGGTGCTGTTGCGGGGGCGGTAGCGGCGGCAACTCGGTCGTCATTTCCGTGAGCGTTTCAGGCATGAACGGTGCGGGGATGTCCATCGCCTCATGATCCAACGCGGGCGCGGCGCGAGGGGCAGAGAGGACAGGCGCGCCGTCTGTTAAATCCAAAATGAAATCGTCGGCTTCGAGGGCAGGACGGGGAGTTTCAACATCTCCGAGATCGAGAAGCGCCTCATCAGCTTGTTCGGCATGAGTTATGCGCGAGCCATACGTTGGACGAGCGCTAACCCGGTATTCGCCGTCAACTTGTCGCTCACCCGTGAGAGACTGCTGAGGCGGCGCGGCGGAGATGTAAGCCTCCTTATCATTTTGAAGCGCGCCTGTCGTCAGCACTTGCGGTTCATCTTCCGGCATCAAATCTCGTTGTTGATTCTGTTTCGCAAAAGCAGTTTCCGCCACGCCGAACCTATCAAGCGGTGTTGTCGGGCGCGGCTGTGATTCTGAGCCGCGACCGAATTCTTCGGCCGTAGAAACTTCGATCATTTGATCGTCGACTGTCGCCGGATCGCCGAACGCACTCGCTTGAGATGTGTCGTTGATAGATGCACGCTCGTTGACGGAAGCGTTGCTGTCGTCGCCGTCGCTGAACTTGCTTTGCCGATCTTCAGCTTCTGTGCGTTGAAGCTGCGCTTCCTGTGTCGCTTTCTCTTCGCCGGTCGCCTTCTGTTCATTCGAGCGATTGCCTAAGAGCGAGCCGACTTTGCCGACGAGTTCTCGTATGGATTGAAAAGGTTTAGTCAAGACATCGTCCGCGCCTACTCTGCGCGCCTCCGCTTCATCGAAAGGTTCAAACGTGCCGACGAGCAGCATCACGGGGATCGAACGCAGACGCTCGCTCCGTTTGACGTGCTCGCAAACTTCGTAGCCGTTGCGCCCCGGCATGAAAACATCGGCGAGCAAAATGTCGGGTGGCGATTCCTCCAACTGCCGGATGGCTTGCTCGCCGTCGCCCACCGATGTTACCTGTAAACCCTCGCCATCGAAAGTCAATTCAACCACTTTCTGAATGGCAATTGAATCATCGGCAAGAAGCAGCCTGCGATTTGAAAGCAAAACCCGTCTCCTCTGTTTGTTGTGGTAGCACCGCCGTGACTTTCGCCGCGAAGCAGTAAAGCACAAAAATTTTAACTATCACACTTCACTGCAACTTGTTCGGTTAATTTCTCTCAACCACAATCGAAACCTAACACTCGCCACGACGACGAGTCAAGATCAATATCGTTTGAGGAATAACGCTTAGGGGGGCGAACGGACGAGGGCATCAGAAGGGCGAAGCAAACGATAAAGACAAGCGAAAACTTATCAGTAGTTTTAAGAGCGCGTGAACAGCGAAGCGTATTCGTAAGAATGCTTCTAATTATTGTCTCTAATTACGTCATCCGGCGTGTCGGCGATGCCGTCCGCACCGGAGGAGCGCAAGCGGTAAGAGACGGCCGTGCCTTCATAAACGTAAGGGCGATGCCAAGGATCAAAGCGAATTACTTCTTTGACGTAACGCGGGCTGAGGTGATCGGCGAGTGCGCGGTCATCTTTTGCGGCAACGACATAGAAACCGCGTTCGCGTCGGAAGGCTTCCAAGCCGGTTGCCAGCGTTTCAAGTTCGGCGGCGGCGCGCGCCCGCTTCTCCGCGTTGACCGCGCGCAGGATTAAATCAACGTCTTCCCAGCGCCCGCTGCCGACGCGGATTTCCGCCACGCGCCACTTGCCCGCTTCACGGTTAAAGCGAAACGCCGTTTCCACCCCCGCGACAGCCGTTGCTGATGAGCCGAGCGTTTGAATTTCTTTTACCTGCACCGCGCTTCTGTTCAAATCAATTCCCGCGACGCGCGCGATCAAACGCCGCGCTTCCGTTTCGCTCAAGCTGTTACGCCCCTGCGCGTAAACAATCGCTACCACCGAACCCAACAGCGTCGCCACGCAAACCGCGCGCAACAGCAATGCACTTTTTCGATTCTGCATCCGTTACAGCCTTTCTTTTCAGACTTGATCGCCGCCTGAGAAATTTAGCATTCGGGAAATTTGTTAAGGGGCGAGGTCGAGTTCGGTGAGGACGCGCTCGGCCGTTTCGCGCCCGGCTTCGCGCAGTAAAAACTCGTCCGGCAATCTTCCAGTCGAGACGCCGATTCTTCCGCCGCTCGTCGCCGTTACTTGACCGACGCGCTGATAGACGCGACCCTGCGTTTTTATCTCTCCCGTGCCGGGCATGAAAACGATGTAGTTGATCACAAGCGACCTCGACGCAACATTGCCGATGCCCGCTCTCGCATTGTCTGTATCGCCCACGTCTTGTTCCAAAGACAGCCACACGAAATAGTTTTTCCGGTTCGACTGGGCACGCTTGCGCGCTTCGGCGCGGTTCATCTCACCGCCGTTGGTGACGTTTAGGGTTTTTGATTTTTGCAGACGCTCCAGAAAAGCGTTGGCGACGATGCGCGTGTGAAAGTGAGTGTTGATGTTTGAAACGTATCTTGTGACAACGAAGGGCGGCGGAGAAGCTTTAGGCTCGCGTGCGGGCGGCGCGGGCGACGTGGCGGAAGGCGAGACGGGAGGCAAAGGATTTCGTTGCGTTGATTTGCGTCCCGATTGCGCTTGCGCGACGCTGCCGAAGGCGACCGAAAGGAAGGCGAGCGCCAAGAAAACATTGATCGAATTTCGATTGAACATTCGTCGCATCGTGAACACATCCTTAAGTTGATACACTGATTGCGCTCCTTAAATTTTCAATTCAATCTTATCACGGCGCGCACGACCGCAACCCACGAACTCCGCAAAAGAATTATTCACCGGCGAGCCACTTATCAAGAAGAGCTTTTTGCCCTGAAGTGATTTCCGGCATCCTGCTTAACGAGAACGCGGAGTTTTCCACCAACCTGACCTTGAGATCAAGGACAATCGGCTTCTCGTCGCGCAGGACATACATCTTCAACGTCTCGCCTTCTCTGCTCGCATAAGTTTGCCGAAACTCCGCCGCCCAATTCGGATTGTCGGTGCTGATGTTGGCGATCCCTAGCACGCGGTCGCCGACGCGCCCCCCGGCCGCCTCGGCCGCCCCGCCCGGCACGATTGTCGTCACCGTGCCGTCGCCTGCGAGAGCTAACCCGACGCGCGGCGCTTTCGTCTTCCGTTCGTCAAAGCGCAAGCCCGCGAAGCCGAGCACCTCCGCGTAGGGCAACGGTTCGGTTCCGCTTACATATTTCTCGAAGAAACCGCCGTAATCTTTTCCGGTCAGGCGATTGATCTGCCCGATGAGATCGGCGGTCGTAAAGCCGCGATTACGTTTGTAGTGATTCGTGTAGAGATAACGCATCACATCGTCGAGCGTCTGGCGGCTGTTCGTGTCGTGACGAATCGAGAGATCGAGGAGGAGTCCGAGCACGTGTCCGCGCGAATAGTAGTCAACGGTGAAGGGTTGGCTTTGACCCGCAAACCCGTTTATCCAAGTATTAACGCTCGCCTCTTCAATCGAGATGTAGCGCGCCGCTTCCACCGCCTGCACCGTTCCCATCACGCCGCCTTGGTATTGCAAATAACCGTCGCTGTCCATCGCTCCGCCGCGCAACATCCCGCGCGTCGTGTAGTAATCCGTGACGCCTTCCGAAACCCACAGCAACGGCGTGAAGTTTCGCTCGTCATAACGATACGGCCACATCTCCGCCGGGCGGATGCGTTTCACATTGTAGGCGTGAAAGAATTCGTGCGATGTTAGCCCGACCAGATTACTAAACGCGGCGACGTTCGCCGACTGCGGCGAAAGAATTCCAAGGTAGGAGTTGAGATGCTCCAATCCTCCGATGTCGCGCTCCTGAAAAAGATTGATCGTCAAATACTGTTTGTAAGGAATCTCGCGGAACATGCGCGTATGGGCGTCAATGACTTTAAGGTAATCGCCCGCAAGTTTTTGGAGATTCTCGGCCGCGATTACGCCCTTCGGTGCGACCGCCAAATGATGCGGCACACCGCGCAAATCAAACGTCACGGTGTCGAAGTTTCCGACGAGCGTCGGGCAATCAACGAGCACGTCGTAGTTTTCGGCCGTAAACTGCACGGGGTTCGCGGTCGCCGTCAAACCCGTTGCGACGCGCCACCCGGCGGGCAAACTGAAGGTGACGGAGGCGGGTGTATCGAGCGTATGATCTCTGACGTAGAAAAAGAAGTTGGTGCCGTTCAAAATCGCGTAGGTCGGATAAATCCGCGACTTATTGAGATCAAGTTGATTCGCCGTGTACTCGAAATCAATTTTGATTCTCGATACGCTGCGCGTCTCAACGTTCCAAATATGGTCGTGATTCTTCGTATGACGCAAGCGCCGTCCGGTCGCGGCATCTGTGAATGTGAGGCGCGAGATGTTGCGGGCGTAATCTTCGGTCGTGTAATAGCCGGGCGTCCAGTTGGGGAGCGCGAGGTCGAGTCGAGTGGCAGCGGCGTCGAGATTAGAGATGCTTGTGCTGACGCGCAAAACGGTTGACTGCGGATCGGAGATCGTCACCGTGTGTTCAATGCGGAGCGCGGCCGACGCGATTATGCTCCAACAAAGAATTAAAGAAACGAGCCACAACGCGAGGCGCGAGGCGACAAGCAACTCTTTATAATTCATCGTTTGCTTCCTAAATGTTTTCAGAGTTGTGAACGACGTTCGGCAAACCGGAGCGTCTGCTGACGAAAGGTCTTACAAGCCTTCAAAAGTACGCACGCGAGGGAAGAGAAAAACAGATTCGCGGCGATTCGTAAACTTAAAGGGCACGGACGCTTTCACCGTAGCCTGCGAGTTGGGCGGCAAGTTTAATCGCCTCTACCATGCTCGAATGTTCCGCTATCCCCCGGCCCGCGATGTCGAAGGCCGTGCCGTGATCGACGGAAGTGCGGATGAACGGCAAACCCAATGTGACGTTGACGGCTTCGCCGAACGACAGACACTTGACGGGGATCATCGCCTGATCATGGTAGCACGCAACAACCACATCGAATTCGCCGCGCGACGCGCGCAAGAAAACCGTGTCGGCCGAGTAGGGGCCCGTCACGTCAATGCCTTCCCGCTCGCGGCACGTCTCAATCGCGGGCACGATCTCCGACGCTTCTTCCATGCCGAACAATCCGCCTTCCGCCCCGTGCGGGTTGAGCGCCGCCATCGCAAGGCGCGGGCGGTCAATTCCCCAACGCCTCATTTCGCGGTTGGCGAGGCGCACGACGCGCACGATGCGGTCGCGCTCAACTAAACTGATTGCTTCGACGAGCGGGACGTGCGTTGACAACAGCACGACGCGCAGGTTAGCGGCGACGAAAGCCATCGCGTATTCTTCCGTGCCCGAAAGTTCCGCCAAGTATTCGGTGTGTCCGGCGAATTTATATCCGGCGAGGAAGATCGAGCGCTTATTGATCGGCGCGGTCGAGATCGCATCTACGCTTCCTGCCCCGCATAACTCAACGGCCGCTTTGATGTACTCGGCTGCGGCGCGCCCTGCGGCAGCCGACTCTGTTCCGAGTTCGACAGAAGACTCGATATTGTCTAAATGAAAAATAATGGGGTCGCGGAAATCATCGGGCAAGCGTTCGTCCGCGCGCACAACGTCGTAGCCGCATTGAAGGTCGAGCGTGCGCGCGGTGTGCGCGAGCAGTTGCGCGTCGCCGACGATCACGGGCGCGCAAGCCTTTAAGATTTCCGGCTCGCGGACAGCTTTCAGCACCACTTCAGGGCCGATGCCAGCCGGATCGCCCATCGTTATAGCGATGCGCGGCAAGGGCGCGGGCGAGGCGGAACGAGAAATTTCACTTTGCGGCTTGTGAATCATACATGCGCTTCTGCCCTTGCGCCGAAGAAATAGATTTCTGATCGCAGTGCATTAAGTTTTCTGAAACTGGAGCTTACTCCGGCTTCTGGCGATCTTCGGCCTTGAACATGTATTTGATGTTGTGCTTCAAGAGCAGGATGTTCGGCTCGTTCTTGCGATTGATCTTCAGGGCGCTGCGGTCGTACCACTCGATTGTGCCCTCGATCTCCTCGCCGTCTTGCAGCACGATGATCATCGGCGTGTGTGAGTCCATCTGTTTTTTGTAGTAAAAGATTTCCGCGTTCGTCTCGGCAGGCGGTGTCGTTCGCTTCGAGGAGGAGCGGTTTTGTGCTCCGCCGCTCGCGCCCGACGAATGATTTTGGGAACGTGCGTCGCCGCCGCGACTCGAAGCGTTTCGCAACGCCGTGACATCGCCGCCGCTCACCTGATCCTTTTGGTGCGCTTCCCGTTCTTTGATTTCGGCCAGTGTTGTTCGTATAAGTTTGCGATTCACCGTGTCTGTCAACCTCAATTTCGCCAATCAAGGGATTGCCAATGTGTGCCGCCAAATAATTTCTGTCCGGCAAAAAAAACACCGAAGGAATTATGTGGCAAGTCATTTGCCGAAACCGCCTCAAAAGCGGTCACGGTCGGAAAGGATTAATCACCCGCGATTGAATAATGTCTTGTCAGGAATGGTGGCTATGCTACACGAGAGAAAGTAAAAAGGCAAAAGTAAAAAGGCAAAAGTGAAGATGAAAGAAGCATCGCCTCTTCCTGCGCTTCACCTTTGCCTTTTACCTTTTTATTTTTGCCTTATGAGTCAGTCGGCTTTCTTGCGAATAAAGGTCGGCACGTCCAAGTCGTCGGCGCGCGATTGACCGGGCATCGAGCGCGTCGGCGCGTCTTCGCTTGATCGCGGCGGAGCGTAACGCGATTGCGGAGCGGCGGAAGCGGCAGTAGTCGTTGCGGCGGCTGCTGTCGCGCCTGTGTCGGCGAAAACTTTATCGAAGCCGGTGGCGATCACTGTGATCTTCATTTCGTCGCGCATGGTTTCGTCAATCACCGCGCCGAAGATGATGTTTGCGTCGTCATCGGCCGATTCGCGGATGATCGAAGAAGCTTCGTTGACTTCAAAGAGGGTTAAATCCGTTCCGCCCGTGATGTTTATCAACACCCCCTTAGCGCCCTGAATCGTCGCTTCTTCCAAAAGCGGTGAAGAGATCGCTTGCTGCGTCGCTTCTATCGCGCGATTCTCGCCGCTCGCGCGCCCCGCGCCCATCAAGGCCAATCCCATGCCTGCCATAATTGATTTCACGTCGGCGAAATCGAGGTTGATTAAACCCGGCACGGTGATCAAATCGCTGATGCCCTGCACAGCTTGGCGGAGCACGTCGTCGGCCATCTTGAAAGCGTCCGTCAGCGACACATTGCGATCAACCGTGTGCAGCAAGCGCTCGTTCGGAATCGTGATCACCGTGTCCACGCACTCGCGCAATTCTCTCAAACCTAAATCTGCCTGCGCCTGTCGGCGCTTACCTTCAAACTTAAACGGCTTCGTTACGACCGCGACCGTCAACGCCTGAAGCTCGGTCGCTAAACTTGCGATGATCGGCGCGGCGCCTGTGCCCGTGCCGCCGCCCAAGCCCGTGGTGACGAAAACCATGTCCGCGCCTTCAAGGGCTTCGATGATCTTTTCCGTGTCTTCGAGCGCGGCATCTCTACCCATTTCTGGATTCGCGCCCGCGCCTAATCCTTTCGTCAGGCGACTGCCGAGTTGAATTTTGATCGGGGCGCGCGAACGCTTCAAAGCTTGCAAATCCGTGTTGGCGACCAGAAACTCGATGCCCTCGATCCCTGCCTCGATCATGCGGTTGACGGCGTTGCTGCCGCCGCCGCCGACGCCGATCACTTTGATGCGCGCGCCTGTGATCGGCGGGTCTTCATCAATCGTAAACATCAACCCTCTGTCCGGTTGGCGACCTTCCGGTGTCATGCTCATCCTGTCCTCTCCCCCTCAAAGCCCTTGAGAGCGCTCATGCAGTTATCTTGGGCTGTCGTCGCCAACCATGCCAATATATCGTGGCCAATATCTTGTGCTGGCTGGCGGGGCAGCATACAACAACTTGTCAAAAAATACTACTAAAACGATTGCGAAATTTTGAGACGAACGCGGTCAGGCTGCCCGTGTTCCCGCGACGCCCCCCGGCCGTGCGCGCCTCCGCCTCCAGAGCGCGTTGTGCGACGAGACACAACCCGGAAGCGGACGCCCACTGCGGACTTTGAATGTCGTCAACCAACCCGCCGAAACGATCTGCTTCCGGGTAACCCAAGCGCACAGGGGCGTCGAAAACCTGCTCGGCGATCTCCACCATGCCGTCGAGAAGCGCGCCGCCGCCCGTCAACACGATGCCACTCGAAAGCTGCCGCTCCCAATTCGATTCGCGGATTTCGTCTGCCACCTGCATCAACACTTCTTCGGCGCGCGGCTGAAGAATGTCGCACAAGATTTGCCGCGAAAGCTGGCGCGGCGGGCGACCGCCCACCGACGGCACTTCAACCGTGTCGCCGCGCGCCGCCTCGCTCAAACTCTGACTGTAAGCGCAGCCGACGGTGCGTTTGATTTTTTCGGCTTCGGGGATCGGCGTGCGCAATCCGAAAGCGATGTCGTTCGTAAAATGCGATCCGCCGAGCGCAAACATCGCCGTGTGCTGCACCGCGCCGCGTTGATAAATAACGAGTCCGGTCGTCTCTGCCCCGATGTCAACGAGCGCCGCGCCGAATTCTTTATCCTGCTCGGTTAAGGACGCTTCGGCGGCCGCAAGCTGTTCGAGCACCATGTCGCCGACGACTAACCCGGCGCGGTTGACGGCGTTGATCGCGTTCTGCCTCGCAGTCACCGGACTCGTCACAATGTGGACTTTAACGGCGAGGCGCGCGCCGATCATTCCGACGGGATCGTTGATGCCATCTTGATCATCAACGATGAATTCTTGCGGCAGGCGATCAACGATCTCGCGCCCCGCCGGAAGCTGGATCGCGCAGGCGGAATCAATCGCGCGCCGCACGTCGTCCGAAGTGATCTCGCGGTCGCGGCCCGAAACGGCGACGATGGCTTGTCCGTTGAAGCTCATAATGTGTGAACCGGCGAGGTTAATCGTCGCTTCTTCGGCTTCGAGGCCGCTCATCCGCTCGGCGTCTTCGACCGCGCGCTTGATCGCGTCAACGGCCGCTTCGGGGTTGACGACCACGCCTTTGCGAAGCCCGCGCGCCTCCGCTTCGCCGATGCCGACGATGTTGGTATGACCTGCAACCACATCGTCCGGCTCGCCGATGATGCACGTCACGCGGCTTGTGCCGATGCTTAAGCCAACCGTATGCGACTGGCGTTTAGCCATTAGAGTTTCTCTCCCATGAGATGACCTACTTCCTTCCGCAACACACTTCTCAAAAGTGTTTTAACGCTTCTGACTCCGAGTTTTACCTTCCGACCCGGCGCGGTCGTTCCTGCGCCGAACTGCGCGCGTTATCGTTGCGTCGAACAGGACGCTCATCCGCTCGCTTATCGTCTCCGCGTTGTCGTGCGCTTCGTTCGCTTCGCCCTTTCCGGTCAGAGTTTCGCGCAAGCTTCTTTTCATCGGAACGGTTCGCTCCGCCACGCTTCACCTCGCCCTTCGCCTTATTGTTCGTTTCGCTTTTTCTTTCGATGCGGCGAACTTCCGGTTTTGAAGACGCGACGACAGGAGTTTGCACCGCGTCGCTGCTGGACGTTCCGGCAATTTGCGACGCGCCCGAACTGAGGCCGATGATCGTGCGCCCATCGAGCGTCGCATCAAGGTACGTGATCGCATTTCCGTCGGGCGTAGAGCGCGCGTTATCCAACTCTTTCAGAGCGCGCGCAAGCCGCTTGCCGAAGTTTTCTCTCCCCAGACGCACCTCAATCTGCGCGTCGTCGCCCGCTAGTTGTGCGCGCACGTCGCGCACGTCCGTTAAATCCACTTCGCTGACGCGGAGAGTTAAATTTCTTTCTTCCCACTCGGCGGACATTTGCCGGAATTTCTCGATGCGGTCGCGGTTGTCGCGGCGCGCTGCGTCCGTCGTCGCCTCGTCCCAGCCCCGCAGGAAGAATGACTGCATCGCGTCGGCGGGCGAGAGCGCGCCGAGCACCACGGCGTCTTCATCCACCCACAGAAAGCGACCGGAAGCCGAGCGCACGACGGCAAGCGGCGTGCGCTCGATGATGCGCACACGCAAGTCAGACGGCAACACGCGCGACACGATTGCCCTTCGCACAAACGGCATCCGCTCCACTTCCTTGCTGATCGTTTCCAAGTCGCATCGCCACACATTCATCGAGGCGGCGCGGCGCACGCCCGCCCGCACGTCGTCGGCAGAGACGCGCGTCGTGCTGTTAACGTCAATCCGGCGCAGTTGGAAAAATGACGCGGAAGCGGCGGCGCGGTAGCCCGTAACGATAAAGAGGACGACGAGCACGGCGAGCACGATTTTTGCGACGAGCGGCACCAGCTCGCGCGCCTTGCTCCACTTTGAGCGCGCGCTTTCGCCTCCGCGCCGCGCCGACGGGCGTTGCGCCGCCGGAACTGCTTTTCGGTTGCCGCTCGCCGCGCTTCTCGTTCCGCGCGGAGCGATCACTTGCTCTTTCAAGAGTTTGCCTCTCCTTCGCCGTCTTCTACGTTTTCACTTTTCGGATCGCAAACTTCACCGGGCGGCGTTTTGAAATCCTCGACTCGCGCCCGCCCGGAACTCCACAACTCGACTTCATATTCCAACTCGATGCCGCGTTCGCGCCGAATGCGATCTCTAATTTCTTCAGCGAGCGCAAGCGCGTCGGCGGCAGTCGCGTCCGTGCCTTCCGTCACAATGAAGTTCGCGTGAACGGGCGACACGATTGCGCCGCCGCGCCGCACGCCCTTGAGTCCCAATTCGTCAATCATCTTTCCGGTGCTCAAATTCGTGTTCGGCGGATTCTTAAAAAAGCATCCGGCGCTACGCGATCCGTGCGGTTGGGTCGTCATGCGTTTGCGTTTCGCTTCTTCCATCCGCTCTTTTATTTTTTCGGGATCGTCCGCCGCTAAACGCAGCGTCGCGCCGAGCAGCAACTCGCCGTCGCGGAAAGATGTGTGGCGATAATTCCATTCGACTTCGCCGCCCGGAATCTCAATAACATTTCCTCCGCGCGCGACGCGCACCGTTTCAACCGTCCCACCGATCTCCTGCCCGTAAGCGCCCGCGTTCATCCAGAGCGCGCCGCCGACTGTGCCGGGAATTCCGCCCAAGCCTTCAATGCCTGCCAACCCGCGCCGCGCCGCTTCGACGCACAAACGCGGCAACGAAAATCCTGCGCTTACCGACACGCGCTCGCCGTCAAACGCGGCCGCGCCCTTCACCTCGCGCATGTTGATGACGACGTAACGATGATCGCAATCGTCGGCCAACACATTGCTTCCCGCGCCGAGCACGCGCCAAGCGATTCCGGCTTCATTAAGAGCGTGGATCACACGCGCCGCTTTGTCTTCCCGTTCAGGAGATAGGACCCAATCAATCGCCCCGCCAACGCGAAGACTCGTCAAGGTCGCAAAACGCCGCCCGCGCTCCGCACGCACGCCCAACCGCCGCGCTATCTCTTCAACCGCGCGGTCGCGCTCCTCGCTCAAATTGTTCTTCGTCTCAATCACCTTTCACAAACACCGCATCGTCCAGATAAGGAAATTAAATTTTCATTCGATCCGATTCGCATCAACCGTTCGCAACGTCGCTTCGCTCGCGCAGTAGTTCCAATAAACGCTCACCCGCACGATACACGTTGCCCGCGCCGAGCGTGATCACCACGTCTCCGGCGCGCACTTCGTCAGCGAGAATTTTCGCCGCGTCTTCGAGCGGCCCGACGTGCCGCGCGTCTTTGTGGCCGTAAAGCTTCACGGCTTCGACGAGTCGCTCGGCCGTCACGTTCTCAATCGGGTCTTCGCTCGCCGCGTAGATGTCCGTTACGAGCAGCACATCGGCGTTGTTGAACGAGCGGGCGAAATCGTCCATCTGATCCTTTGTGCGCGAATAGCGATGCGGCTGAAAGAGCGCAACCATTCTTCGCCCCTGTGATCCGATCTTCGCGGCCGCAAGCGTCGCTTTGATCTCCGTCGGGTGATGCCCGTAGTCGTCAACGACAAGCACGCCGCGCTCCTCGCCGCGAAACTGAAAGCGGCGGCTAACGCCCGTAAACGCTTTCAGCCCGCGCGCGATGAGATCAAAGTCCAACTCTAACTCGAAGCCGACAGCGATGGCCGCGAGCGCGTTATAAACATTGTGCAAGCCCGGCACGAGCAGCTCGATGTCGCCTACCGCCTCCGTCCCGCGCCAGACGGTGAAGCTCGAACCGAAGGGACGGTCGTAACGCACGCCATGCGCCGAAACGTCCGCCTGCGCGCTCAGTCCATAAGTGATGCGGCGTCGTTTCACTTGCGGCATCACGGCTTGCACGTGCGGGTCGTCGAGGCACATCACGGCCGCGCCGTAAAACGGCACTTTATTGACGAAATCGGTAAAGCACTTGCGCATGTCGTCCATGTCCGTGTAGTAATCCATGTGCTCGCGGTCAATGTTGGTGACGACGGCGATAGTCGGTTGCAGCATGAGGAACGAGCGGTCGCTTTCGTCAGCCTCAACCACCATCAGATCGCTTTTGCCGAGGCGCGCGTTCGACTTCAAAGATTCGACCACGCCGCCGACGACGACGGTCGGATCAAGCCCGGCCGTATCAAAGATGGTAGCGATCATCGAAGTCGTCGTCGTCTTGCCGTGCGAACCGGCGACGGCCACCGTCAAAGCTTTCAGGCGCATCAACTCCGCCAACATCTCGGCGCGCGCGATCACAGGGATTAAACGCCTTCGCGCTTCAACAAACTCCGGGTTGTCGTCGCGCACCGCGGTCGAGCGTACAACTACGTGCGCGTCGCCTACGTTTTCAGCCGTGTGTCCTTCCGAAAATTCAACACCTAAACTTTGCAAACGCTCCGTCACGTTCGAGCGTCTCACGTCCGAACCCGACACGCGGAAATTCAAATTGACGAGCACTTCAGCGATCCCGGACATGCCGATGCCGCCGATGCCGACGAGATGAACGTGTTGAATGCGACGAAACATAAGTTTGAGAATTCAGGAGTCAGAATGAAGAAGAGTTGCGGGCTTCAAATTTGAACTTCGCTTCTCGCTTCTGACTTTTGATTGTTCACTCCTGACAACTCTTCGATTAAATCAACGGTCGTTTGTGCGGCGTCGCCGCGCGCGAGTTTGCGGCTCGCCGATTCCATCTCTGTGATGCGTTGGGACGATGAGATCAGATCGCCAATCTCTTTCGCTAATCTTTCGCCCGTTAAATCCGCTTGCAGAATCATTTTGACGGCGCCCGCCGCTTCAAGAGCTTCGGCATTTTTGCGCTGGTGATCGTCCGCCGCGAGGGGAAACGGAATCATGATCGCCGCTTTACCCGCCGCGACGAGTTCCGCGCTCGTCGTCGCCCCGGCGCGGCAGAGAATCAAATCCGCGTCGGCGAAGCGGGCAACCATGTCGTCAATATATTTTCTCACGTCGGCGTTTTCCCAATTCGCTTCTTCGTAACCTGCGCGAACTCGCTCGTAATCCGCTTCGCCCGTCTGGTGCGTGATGCGCAACACTTGCCCGTGCTGCGCGAGCAAACCGAGCGCGCTTGTCATCGCTTCGTTAATTGCGCGCGCGCCCTGCGAGCCGCCGAAGACGAGCAAATTAAAATGCGAACAATCGCGCAACTTTGGTTTGATTTCAAAGAACTCGCGCCGCACAGGGTTGCCGGTCACAACCGCTTTACCGCGAAAGTGCGGCAGCGCCGCGTCAAACGATACTGCCGCTTTGTCAACAAAGCGCGCCAGCACGCGGTTCGTCCAACCGGGAAGCGCGTTTGATTCCATCACCAAAGTAGGAACGCGCATCATGGATGCGACGAGCAAGACAGGCCCTGAAACGTAGCCGCCTGCGCCTACAACTACGTCGGGGCGAAACTCGCCGATTAAATTCCGCGCCGCGATCATTGATTTTGGCACGAGCCATAATCCGCGAATGCGCGCGGCAAGTCCGACGTTCTTCAATCCCGCGCTTTCAATTAACGCGAGTTCAAAATTTGACTCCGGCACGAGTCGCGTTTCGAGTCCGCGCGCGGTGCCGACGAAACGCACCGCCGAATTCGCGTCGCGGCGCATGATCTCTTTCGCCACCGCGATGCCCGGATAAATATGTCCGCCCGTTCCTCCGGCAGCGATTAACACGCGCATAAGATTTTAGCCGCGCCACTCGCGCCGCCATGTCGCGGGCGTGATCGGCGGAGTGTTTCGCCTGTCAGGTGCGAGGCGCGCGTTGGCGATTCGCTTCCACCACGAACCGTCGAGCAATGGATTCACCCCGCTTCGTTCGCCGTGCTGCGAAATGTTTAGGAGCACGCCGACCGCAAACAACGTCGGTACGAGCGACGATCCGCCGTAGGAGATGAACGGCAGAGGGATGCCCTTCGTCGGCACAATCGAGAGCACGACGCTAATGTTGAAAAGAGCTTGCGCGACAATCACGGACACGATGCCGAGTCCAAGCAACATGCCGAAGCGACACGGAGCGTCGAGCGCGGCGCGCACGCCCCGCCACAGAAACAACCCGAAGGCGGCGACCACCGCTAATGCGCCGAAGAGTCCCAACTCTTCCCCGACCACCGCGTAAATAAAATCCGAATGCGCGAACGGCAGGAAAAACATTTTCTGCCGACCCGAAGCGAAACCCAAACCTTCGACTCCGCCCGATCCGATTGCGATCATTGATTGCACAACTTGATAACCCGCTCCTTGCGGATCAGCCCATGGATCGAGAAACGTCATCAACCGCCGGAAGCGCCACGACACGAGCAGCAACGCGCACAAACCCGCAATCGCCGGAACGGCCGCCAACCCCATGTGCCACAGACGCGCGCCTGCCGCATACAGCATCACGACGCAGACGACGCCCAGCATCATCGCCGTGCCCAAGTCCGGCTCGGCCACAACGAGCAAAACTAAAAACCCTGTCACACAGACGCACGGCGCAAAAGTTCGCCAGAAAGAATCTTCTTCGCCCGCGCGACGTTCGAGAAAGCGCGCGAGAAAAATCGCCAACGCAAGTTTCGTAAACTCCGACGGCTGCAGCGAGAAACTGCCGAACCTGATCCAACGCTGCGCGCCGTTGACCGCCCCGAAGCCGAAGACCGCGACGAGCATCAGCGCGCACACGGCGAGGAGTCCGTTGGCGATGCGCCAATCGTTCAACCAACGGTAATCAATGTGCATCGCCGCGAGCATCGCCACCAATCCGATCACCGTCCACACGGCTTGCCGCGCGACGTAATGAAATTGATTGTTGTTCTCCTGCGCTGCTAACATTGCCGACGCGCTATAGACCATCACGACGCCGAAGAGCGCAAGGCCAATCGTCGCCGCAAACAACCATTCATCGTGTCGTAACTTCCGCGCCATTAGTTAATTTTCGATTTGCGATTTTAGATTTTTGATTTCAGATCAAAACTTCGCGCTGACGCTCTCCGTCAATCTCGAATTCTCTAAACGCAAATTCTCCACCGCCTTCTTAAATTCACGCCCGCGATGTTCGTAGCCCGTGAACATATCGAAGCTTGCGCAGGCCGGGGCGAGCAGCACGATGTCGCCCGTTTGAGTTGCCGCGTGTGCCCGCCGCACGGCGTCGCCGATGTCGGCGGCGCGTTCGACCGCAGCAGCATCGTTTCCTAATTCGTTTTCAATGCGATCTGCGTCTTCGCCGATTAAAACAAGCGCGCGACCGCGTTCGCGTAAGAGCGGAGCGAGCGGAGCATACGACGCTCCCTTACCGCGCCCGCCGAGAATAATGACGATGCGCCCTTCCCGTTCGGCAAAGGCTTCGAGAGCCTTTAACGCCGCGTCAACATTCGTCGCTTTCGAGTCGTTGTAGAAACGGACGCCGCCGACTTCCGCGACGAACTCAAGACGATGCTCGACCGCGCGAAAGCTCTTCACCGTTTCGCGCATCGAATTGAGGTTTGCGCCGCAAGCGATTCCGACGGCGAAGGCCGCCATCACGTTCTCGGCGTTGTGCAGGCCGGGTAAAAGGATTTCGTTGCGTCGGATTAAAGCGCGCTCCGTCCCTTCGTCACGTAAAACGATTTCGCTTTTCTCTCGCAGGAAAATTCCCCGCTCCAATTCGCGGCGCACGCTAAAGCAAACAACTTTTGCCCGCAAGCTGTCAGCCCATGAGCGCGTGGTTTCGTCGTCGGCGTTAAGCACCGCTGTGTCCGCGTTCGTTTGATTGCGGAAGATGCGATGCTTCGCCGCCGCGTAATCTGTGAAATGCTCGTAGCGATCCATGTGGTCGGGTGTAACGTTTAGAACTGTCGCCACCTGCGGATGAAATTCTTTTGTCGTCTCCAACTGAAAACTCGAAATCTCCGCGATTGTCCAACCGTCATCCCGCGACGACGCGACGAGCGAAATGAGCGGCGTGCCGATGTTGCCGCCGACTTGTACGTTTAACCCGGCCTCCTTCAACAATTCACCGACGAGCGTCGTCGTCGTCGTCTTGCCGTTCGATCCGGTGATGGCCGCGATCTTCCCGCGCAAGAAACGGGCGGCTAGTTCGACTTCGCCGATCACCTCCGCGCCCGCGCGCTCGGCGTAACGCACCGGAATCAAATTCGTCGGCACGCCCGGACTCAATACGACGAGTTCGGTTTGATCGAGTAACCACATCGGCACATCGCCCGCCAGCAGCCCGACGTTTTTCGTTTTCAGCTCTAACGCCTCACTGTTCCATTCTTCGAGCGGCTTGCAATCATTCAAAGCGACGGTCGCGCCGCGCTCGGCGAGAAACTGCGCCGCCGCCACGCCGCTTCGCGCCGCGCCGATGACTAAAACTTTTTTGCCGTCAAGTTCCAAAACTTCTTTCGCTTCCCTACCGCAACTTCAACGTCGAAAGACTCAGCAGCGCAAACAATATGGCGAGGATCAAAAATCGAAACACAACCTTCGATTCCTTCCACCCCTGCATCTCGAAGTGATGATGAAGCGGCGTCATCTTGAATAGACGGCGACCAATGCCGAAGCGTCGCTTCGTAATTTTGAAAAACGAAACTTGTAGCATCACCGACAAAGCTTCGATCACGAACACGCCACCGACCATCAGCAAGATAAATTCCTGCTTCGTCAGCACGCCGATTGTCCCAATCGCCCCGCCGATAGCTAAACTTCCCACGTCGCCCATAAAGACTTCGGCAGGCGGCGCGTTGTACCACAGGAAGCCGAGGCTTGCGCCCGCCATCGCGCCGCAGAAGACGGTGAGTTCCGCAACTTCGGGTCGGTGGACAAGTCCAAGGTAGCGTGCGAAGCGCGCGTCGCCCGTCACGTAAGTGAAAGCCGTCAGCGCAGCCATAGCGATAAACGTGATGCTGATCGCCAAGCCGTCCAACCCGTCCGTCAAGTTCACCGCGTTTGACGTGCCGAGCAGCACGAGGATGATGAACGGCAGGTAGAGCAACGGGTAGATGTAGCTGACGCTCGTTGCGGGGTCGGGATCGTCCGTCGCTTTGAAGAACGGAATGTTGACGTTCCACGAGTAATCGGGGAGATACGTCGTGAAGTTTGTGGCGTAGAGCACCGCCCAGACGCCGAGGGCGATGGCGAGTTGCGCCGCGAGTTTCTGCTTGCCCGTCAAGCCGAGACTCCGCTGCTTGGCGACTTTCGAGTAGTCATCCAAAAATCCGATCACGGCGAAAAAGAGCGTCGCCAAAATGATCACCCACACATAGAGGTTCGACAGACGCGCCCACAGCAAAGTTGAAATCAGAACCGAACCGATGATGAGCACGCCGCCCATCGTCGGCGTGCCCTTCTTCGCCATGTGCGCCTGCGGCCCCTCTTCTCTGATCTGCTGCCCGATGTTCCAGTTGCGCAGCGAGGCGATCACTTTTTTGCCGAAGATAAGCGAAATCAAAAGCGCGGTGACGGATGCGTAGGCAGTGCGAAACGTGACGTATTGAAAGACGTTAAGGGCTTTAACGAGGTATGAGCCTTCATTCGCCTGAAAGCTCTGGTAAAGCCATTCGTAAAAGAGATGATAGATCATCGGTTTAGATTATGAACCCCGCAATCTCCGAAGACGGAAATGAAATTGTTTTCCGTTATCCATTATCACGGACTTCATCGTTCGCCTCAAAACGCTCGCGCAAGAATTTAACGATCCAATCGGTTTGCACTCCGCGTGATCCTTTGACGAGCACAAGGTCGCCCTTTTGCAGCCACCCGGCGAGCGCGCCCGCCGCTTCCTCAGAGTTTTCAAAAAATCGCGTTCGCTCTTCTTTTATTCCCACCGCCCTCGCTCCCTCAATCAGCTCGCGCGCGTGCCCGCGCACGCCCCACAGAAAATCAATTCCCGCACGGGCGATCTCTGCTCCCGCCTCACGGTGCATCGCGGCCGCTTCCGTTCCCAACTCAAGCATCTCACCCGCTACCACGATGCGCCGCTTAACCATCTCGCCCTTTCCGCCCGCCACGAGTGCCTGCACCATACTGACGAGCGAACGCGGATTTGAATTGTAAGAATCGTCAACGACGGTGAAGCCATCTTTGAAATGCAACACTTCGCCGCGCATTGACGATGGCGCGGAATGTTGCAGAGCGCGGGCGATCTTCTCAGGCGCGATCTCAAAACAGACGCCGACTGCCGCTGCCGCAAGCGCGTTCATCAGATTGTGACGACCGGGCAACGGCAACTCGACCCTCGCTTCGCCGCACGGCGTGCGAAGCCGGAAGCGGGTGCGTTCAAGCTGTGCGTCTTCAATGTCAAACGCCATCACGTCCGCCTCCATGTCAATGCCGAAGGTGACGGTTCTCCCCTGATGCAGTTCGCGCATTCGCGCTACGCGCTCGTCATCGGCGTTAAGGACGGCCGTGCCGCTCTCGTCCAAAGCCTTCACGAGTTCGGCTTTGCCTTCCGCAATCCGCTCGACCGTTCCGAAGAACTCCAGATGCACGGGCGAAATCAATAATTCAACCGCAACATCGGGCTGCACGATCTCGCACAGACGTCGCATCTCGCCCGGTGTTGACATGCCCATCTCCAACACCGCCACATCGTAATCCGACGGTTTGTTTCCCGCCGATTCCATTTGCAGAATGGCGAGCGGCAAGCCGAGTTCGTTGTTGTAATTCTTCTGGCTTTGCAACACGCGGCGTCCCGCCGAAGAGAGTATGCCCGCCGTCAGATTGCGCGTCGTCGTCTTTCCAGCGCTTCCCGTGATTCCGACAATAGGATGTCCCCAATTCTTCAGCACCGCTTGCGCTAACGTCTGCAAAGCTCCGATGGTGTCGTCAACAAACAGCGTCCGATCCGCGAAACTTCGCCCTTCTTCGTGCATCTCGAAACGCTCGCGGCGCGCGACGACCGCCGCCGCCCCGCGTTCAAACGCCTGCGGAATGAAACGATGCGAATCTTCAAACGACGTACCCGTGAAACTATGGCGGCGGTAATCTTCCTCCGATCCGGCGAAAAAGATTTGACCTTTTTCGACCGCGCGCGAATCAACCGCGAAGCCTGAAACCTCTTGCCGCCGCGTTTCTTCTTTCGCTGTCTCTGAAATGGAAGCGTTCATCAAACGCGCCGCCGTTTCTACGTTCACACCTTAGCCTTTTCCTCCGCCATCAATTCCTCGCTCCAAACCCCACCTTCCGCGTCGCCGTTCAATGTAATTTCCGGTGTCGCTGAAAGGCTCGCATCGTTGTGCGCCGCTAATTTTTGCGATGCGCGCTGGCGGCGCAAGCGTCCGCGGCAATCGGCGATTCGTCGTTTAATTTCGGCTTGGTCGTCCCCTTTTTCAACAAGCATCTTTTTGAAGTTTCCGCCCTCGTGATTCACGATCCCGTGTGTTGAAAACAAGCGAGGCTGCTTTGTCTTGCGCACAACTCTGCTCCGGCGGATCAAATCAATCGCTTCGACGAAATTCGATCCGCACGACTTGCCCGGCTTCTACGCTCGCGCCCGCCTGCGGCATTTGCCTTAGCGCGCGCCCCTCGCCTCTGGCTTCGAGTTGCAAACCGAGTTGCGCACACACACGCGCTGCGTCTCTCACGCTGCGGCCGCGCAAGTCGGGCATCAACAACGCGCGTGCCCCCGCCGCCGCGTACACAACGCCGTTGCCGTCGTCTCGCACACTGATGTTCGACACGCGCTCTTCGGCCGTTGCGCCCGGCGCGTCAACGCTTTCTTTTCTTCCTTCGCCTTTCGCTTCTCTATCCTCCATTTCATTGTTCGCAATCAATTGCGACGCGGCGGGCGAAGTTTCGATTTGCGTGTCAGGCATGACGTTCAAATAGGGCAAGACGTTTTCCGCTATGTCACGAAACACGGGCGCGGCCACGTCGCCGCCGTGATACGCTCCTGCCGGTTCGTCAACGACGACGACGATCACGACCTGCGGCTTCTCGACGGGCGCGAAGCCGACGAACGAAGCGACGAATTTCGTCGCCGAATAAGCGCGCGTCTGCGGATCGATCTTCTGCGCCGTGCCCGTCTTGCCCGCCGCCGTGTAGCCGTCGAGTCGCGCGAGTTTCGCGGTGCCCTTCAAGGTCACGCTCTCCAACATCCCGCGCACAGTCCTCGCCGTTTCCCTGCTCACCACGCGGCGCGCTTCAGGCTCTGCACGATTCACAATTCGATTATCCGCCGCGCGAATCTCGCGGACGATGTGCGGGCGGATGCGCACGCCGTCATTGGCGATCACCCCGAAAGCGGCCACCATTTGCAGGGGCGTAACGCCGATCTCCTGGCCGATGGCAATTGAGCCGATGGAGGACGGGTGCCAGCGGGCGACGGGGCGCAAGATGCCTCCCGTCTCGCCGGGCAGATCAACTCCGGTGCGCGCGCCGAAGCCGAAGCGCGTGATGTAGTCGTGCATCCGCGCGTCGCCGACGCGCAAACCTAGTTTGATCGCCGCGACGTTGCTCGACTTGGCGAGCGCCTCTGTCATCGTCAGCGTGCCGAACGCCGTGTGATCGCGGATGAGGCGGTTAGCAACGGTGATGCCGCCCATCTGACAATCAATTTCCTCGTCCGCGCGCGCGAGTCCCTCTTCCATCGCGGCGGAGAAGGCGACGATCTTGAAGGTCGAACCCGGCTCGTAAATGTTTTGCAACGCTTCGTTCGTGCGCTTTTCAGCAGGAAGCTTTGCGGCTGCGTTAGGGTCGAACGTCGGCGCGTTGGCGAGCGCGAGTATCTCGCCTGTGTGCGGCTCAAGCACAATCGCGGTCGCGGCTCTGGCGCGCGTGCGCTCCATCGCTCTTTGCAAAGCTTGTTCGGCGTGGTGTTGAACGGTCGCATCAATCGTCAGCATCACGCTCTCGCCTTCGCGCGGTTCGACTAACATACTTTCGTATCCGCGACGGCGGGCATCGGTGTTGACAAAGAGTTTGCCATCGCCGCCCGCAAGCCGCGCATTTTGAATTCGTTCGACGCCCGCGAGTCCGTCGCCGTCAAGTCCGACGAAGCCGAGCACATGCGCAGCGAGCGAGTTGTTCGGATAAAAACGCTTCGGTTCCGAGTATGAATAGACGCCTTTGAGTTCGAGGTTGCGCACGCGCTCCGCCCCCTCCGCGTCGAGTTTGCGCGCAAGCCAAAGAAAGCGACGCTTCGCCTCTTTCGCTTTGCGCAGGCGCGCCCCAAGTTCCGCCTCCTGTATGCCAGCGGCCTGCGCGAAACGCCGCACCGCTCCGTCAACGTCTTCAACTTCAACGGGGACGGCGAAGAACGATTGAGTTTCGACGCTACGCGCGAGTTCATAGCCGTGACGATCAAGAATAAGTCCGCGCTGCGGGCTGACTTTGGCGGCATCCGCTTGCTGCCTCTGCGCCGTCTCGCTTAAAACCCCATGCTGCGTGGTTTGTAAGTAGACGAGACGTGCCGCGACGACGAACATCCACAAAGTCAGCAGACAGGCGACCGCAAGCGCGCGCCGCCGTAAAGCGTCGGGTTGCATTTGTCTTCTGGCGGCGTGTGGTGCGGACATAAATTCGGCTTCTACTCGTTTCCGGGATCGCGCGCCGCCATTTTGAAATCGTGAGCGGCAACAAAGAAGAGCGACTTCAAGATTAAGGGCAACTTGGCGCGCCGGGGGAAATGGGGCGCACACAAAAAAACATGGCGGGGATGCTTCCCGGCAACAGTTAACTTGTCGGCTTACCGTCGGTTCACGACGCGGGATTGACGCTCCTGCGACGGCGCATCCGGCATGACACGGTCGCTTTCGTTCGCTTCGACGATTTTCACCTGCGCGGCGCGCGCCGGTTCCAACCCGATCTCGCGCGCTGCACGCTCAAGCTTTGCGGGCGAAGCAATTTCATTCATGGCAAGATGCAACTGACGCTGTTGCTCCAAAAGTTGCGCGCGTTCACGGCGCAACTCTTCGCTACGATAACCGAAGCGAACAGCCGAGACGTGCTGCGCCGTCGCCCGCACAAATCCGCCCGCCAGCACGAGACCGCACAATAAAACGATCATTAAACGCAGAAACGTCCCGCGGTCGTGTTCGCGCCGGACGACTGAATTAAAACCTTGTGGCGAAACTCTTCTCATAACAACTTCCAACCCGTTAAGAAATCGGGTGAAACAAGAAACAAAGGCGATGCGGCTTGCCCGGAGCGCGCTTTCAATCTACGGACGATTCGTCGAGCTTTGCGCACGCACGTAATTTAGCCGAGCGCGCTCTGGGGTTTTCATAAATTTCAACTTCGGTCGGCGTCAGCGGACGTTTGGTTAAAATTTCAATCTTACGTTGCGCCCCGCACGAACAAAGAGGGGCGCGCGGATCGCATTCACACTTTCCCGAAAGCCGCCGCAACGTGTGCTTAACGATGCGATCCTCCAGCGAGTGGAAGCTAATGACGACGAGGCGACCCTGCGGTTGTAAAAGATCAATAGCCGTTTCAAGAAATTCATCAAGGTTTTCGAGTTCGCGGTTCGTCGCAATGCGCAGAGCTTGAAACGTGCGCGTCGCCGGATGAATCCCCTTTGTTCCTTTGCGATGTCCGACGGCGCGCTCGACGAGTTCCGCCAACTCCCTTGTCGTACTCACCGGACGCCCTTCGTCGCGCCTTCCGACGATGCGGCGCGCGATGCGCCGCGACTTGCGTTCTTCGCCGTATTCAAAAATCACGCGGGCGATCTCTTCCTCGGAGAGTCGCGCCAAAAGTTCCGCGGCTGTCTCTTCATCCTCTCCGGCATTCATCCGCATGTCGAGCGGCGCATCGAAGCGAAAACTGAAACCGCGCGCCGCCGTATCAAACTGAAGCGAAGAAACTCCGAGGTCGGCTAAGACGCCGTTCGCCGTTCGCTCACCCGCCTCCCGAAGCACGCTTCTGATTTCGCGGAAATCGCCGTGAAAACTTTTGAAGCGCGAACCGAAACCCGCGAGTCGTTCGTTCGCCAACCGCAGAGCTTCGCGGTCGCGGTCAACGCCGATGACGCGCGTCTCCGCCGAGCGTTCGAGGATCGCTTCCGCGTGTCCGCCGAGTCCGAGCGTGCAGTCAACAAACAACCCGCCGCGCTCCGGCAGCAAACACCTCAAAGTCTCTTCTAACAACACGGGGCGGTGGGGCGCGCCCTTGCCCCCCTCGGACGCCTGCCTCACCACCGCCCCGTGATCTCGTTCAAAGAACTATAAATAGTAGTGATGAGTGATGAGTGATGAGTGATGAGTAGAAAGCTGCTCAACTCAGCCCGACCAACCGCTTTATTCTGACCTCTCATGACTCATCACTCATCACTATTGTTTCAAATGCCGAGTCGTGCGATTGCCGCTTCGTCTTCCTCTGTGAAAGGTTCGGTGAGCAGTCTTTGCTCAAACCGCTCCAACTCCCAGACTTCCAAGTAATTCAAATAACCGAGAACCGCCACATCGCCCATCACTCCCGCCGTCTTTCGCAGCAGCGGATGAATCAATACCCGACCCTGCCCGTCAATCACTCCTTGCTGCCCGTAATAATTCGTTCGGTCGAGAAAACGGCGTCTAGCGACGTCCATCGTCGGCAGCAGCGCCAACCGCCCTTCAATCGCTATCCACTCTTCCAACGGGTAGATGCGAACGCTTTCACCCGTTAAACTCGTGACGTAAACATCGGCACTGTATTTCTCTTCGATGTAGCGCCGGAAAGCGGTCGGCACCTTCAAACGACCCTTGGAATCCATCCGTGCCGTGTAATTTCCTCTTAGCATTGATGTTCCGGTACTGGGCTAGAGCACTTACTGCTTAAAACTTAGAGTAAAACTTTAACGACTCCTTACAAGCTGCTCACTATCGCCCACTTTTCACCACTTTAAGCCACTCCACGCGCATACTACCCTTGTGTTATATACGTGTCAAGAACAAAAATAAGCGGGCAAACGAGAAACCTTAAGCACGATTTGGTGTATTCCCGCGACTCATACCCGAACAGAGTTGGAACTTTGCTGCTGAAGCGTGGTAAAGCCCCTTTTCATAAGGTATAGTGGCGCGCTTTTGACTCAGGATCAGCGGAAGGGGAGACGAACAAGGTTTGATCGGTTTCGGCGGACTGTTTATTTTCGGAACGCTGTTGATGCTTGGCAACGTGCTCGGCGGCCTTCTGCTCGCCTCGCCGTTTGCGCCCGTGCGCAACCTCCGTTTCCTTAAGTATCTGATCGCGCTCGGCGCGGGGTTCATGCTCGCCGCAATCTTTATTGAGATTATGCCGGAGACAATCGGGATGTGGACTGATGGGCGGACGGGCGAGGCGGCGGCAGCCAGTGTGCTCGGCGCGATGACGCTTTTGCTCGCTGGTTATCTCCTCATTCATCTTGTCGAGCACACCATCGCCCCGCATTTTCACTTTGGGGCGGAGACGCATCCCGAATCGCTGCTGCGCCCGTCGGCGATTTACGCGGCCATCGGCGGACTTTCGATTCACACTTTTTTCGACGGAGTTTCAATCGCCACCGCTTTTCTCGTGGATTATAAATTCGGCTGGCTCGTCTTTGTGGCGATCATGCTGCATAAAATACCGGAAGGTTTTACGGCCGCCTCAATCATGCTGGCTGCGGGGCGTTCGCCGCGCGTGGCGCTCGTCGCAACTTTCGTGATCGGCGCGACGACGCTTGCCGGAGTGCTCGCCGTCGCCGTGTTGCAGACGCGAATGGAACAGGCGGTTGTTTACGCGCTTCCCTTTTCGGCGGGCGTTACTCTTTACGTCGCCGCAAGCGATCTCATCCCAGAGGTTAATCATCAAGAAGAGCGGAACCCTCTCGTCTCAGTCGTCGTATTTGTGGGTGTTGCGCTCTTCTACGTGCTGCACAGATTGATTGAGAATTGATTTTTCGTCGAGGTAAGTAAGGAGAGAATTGAAATTAGGAGTCACACGCGCTTTTTGATTTTCGCCTTTTCTCCGGTATTATCAATTACGATGTACAAATCTCGCAGATTGTTTTCGCTTCTCGTTCCGGCATTGCTGTGCCTGCTCTTCGCGGCGCACGCGGCGCAGGCGCAGAACACTCCTTCGCCGCTTCCCTCTCCGACCGGGCACGTTAACGACTATGCCAACGTGATCGATGCGGCGACGAAAAGTCGGATCGAAACGATTCTCACTAA
>JACCYN010000382.1 GCA_013696465.1 Pyrinomonadaceae bacterium | reverse complement strand
CGGCCGTCGCCGATGCGCGTTACGCCCGCTTGCTCCAAGCAGCCGCGAGCGATCCGGCTTCCGAACCGAACACCGTCTCGATGCTCACGGCTTATGCATGGACGCCGTATCTTTACGTGACAATCTGGCCCGGCGGGCATACGTCGAGCATGAGCAGGAGGCAAAACGTCCCGCCGCCCAATCTTTCTCCACAACTGCGCGCCGCTTACTTCCGCGTCGCCGCGCAAATCCTGCTGCGCCCGTTGCCGCCCGCCGATCAGGAACGCACGACGGGACGACGCGCCGGGACCTACTTTATGATCGCGCGTCTGCTCCCGCTCTTCGAGCAACACGCGCCAACTTACCTCGCCGGGTTGCGCACACAACTCGCTGCAGTCAGCCCCGACGCGCCCGAACGACTCAGAAATAACGCCGACACTCACGGAGCGCTCACGCGCGGCATCGTTCCCGAAAACAACAACGATTCTGCCCGTGATGAAATTCAAGAGGAGATTGACAAAGCGGAGAAAGCGCCCGTAGCCGAACGTGATCGCATGTATGCGATGGCGGCCGTGAGAGCGGCGATGAAGCCGGACGCGCGCGCCCGCGACATCATTGAAAAGATCGTTGACGAAGACACGCGCAACCGCGTGCGCACGTTCGTTGATTTTCAATTTCTCTCGCAGGCGATTCGCAAAGACGACGCCGAAGATTCTCTGCGTCTGCTACAGCGCTCCGGCAATCTCACGCACCCGCAACGCGCGTGGGCGCTCACGCAAGTGGCGCGCATACTGAAAAAGACTGACCGCACACGCGCCATCACGCTGCTCGACGAAGCCGTGACGGCCGCCAACCGCATGAGCGACAGCGAACCGGATCGCGCCGCCGCGCTCGTCTCCATCGCCCGGCAACTTTATGAAATCGATCAGGTGCGCGCGTGGGAGATGTTGCCCGACGTAGTGAAGTCAGCTAACCAAGCCGCCGAATTTACGGGCGAAGACGCGCGCATCAACAATAACCTCGAAGGCGCGGTCAGCATCATCATGCTCGTCACCGGCTCTTCGGATTCAAATCTGACGGGAGTGTTCGATGCGCTCGGACGAGATAATCTTTTTCGCGCCGTCGAACTCGCGCGCGGCTTCACGGGCGAAGCGCCGCGCTCGCTCGCCATTCTTGCCGTCGCAAACTCGGTGTTGAATAAAAAGACTCAACCGGCGGCGCCGCGTCGTCAAGCGGCGATTGCTCCTTGAGAAGAGCATTTTCTTTTTACGAATAGATGTTCATCGGGCGCGTCAACAACTCGATGGGGTCGTGCACGTTCAAAGCTTCGCGCACATACCACGCTTCGCCCGCCGCAACGCCGATCAGTGAACCGACGTAGCGTGCTCTGGCTTCGATCTGATCGAGAAAATTCTTTTCGCTGATGCGCGTCGCGGGTTCGCTCGCTCCCTCTTGGTAGAACTGCGATGTGTGCGCCCGGATCGCGTCCATCTTTCCTTCGAGAAAATCCGAGATGTCAACGACGAACGACGGCACGACGAGTCTGGAGAAAACGGCGTAAGCGATGGCGGGCATACTCACATGCTCCTGCCCCGCTTCGAGATCGTAACGGCGCATACTTGCGAGGCGCGCCGCTTCGCGCACGATGCGCGAGGTCGCCGCGTGATCCGGATGCGGATCGTCCCAGTGCTGCGTGAAGATCACTTTCGGTCGGTGAGTGCGAATCACGCGCACCATCAGGCGGCGCGCGTCTTCCGTGACATGAACGTGGCCGTCCGGCAATTCCAAATTAAGCCGCAAATCTAAATTCATCACGCGCCCCGCTTCGCGCGCTTCTTCCGCGCGGCCTTCAGGCGTGCCGCGCGTGCCCATCTCGCCGCGCGTCGTATCGAGCACGCCCGTGCGGTAGCCGAGCGACTTTAGTTTGAGAAGCGTCCCGGCGGCCGTGAGTTCCGCGTCGTCCGGGTGCGAGAAAACGGCGAGGGCGTCGAGTTGGGCGTTGGTCGTAGTCATCTTTAAGCGAGTTGTCCGGCTTCAAAAATCTTAATGACGTGATTTAACGCGAGCAGTCGTCTTGTGGTCAAGTTAGCAACCGCCCCGCACAACGAATTTGTTGAGCGGGTTTTCCGCTCTCCGTTGATTACTTCTCTCTATCTTGGTAGCCTCTACGCTTCAGCGAGGTAAACGGAAATCATGCAACTCGTCGTTCTCGGCTCAGGCACGACTGTGCCACACCCTAAACGCGCCGCTTCCGCCTACTGGTTGCAGACGGAAAAGATTTCGCTTCTGCTCGACGCGGGGGCTGACACTTCGCATCGTTTAGCGCAAGAGAATCTCGATTGGCACACGCTTGACCTGATCTGGATCAGCCACTTTCATCTTGATCACGTCGGCGGGCTTCCTCCCTTTCTCTTTAACTTAAAATACGCGCCGCAAACACAATCGCGCCGGAAGCCGCTCATCATCTGCGGGCCGCGCGGCACGAAAGATTTACT
>JACCYN010000381.1 GCA_013696465.1 Pyrinomonadaceae bacterium | reverse complement strand
GTTAACGACGATCACTTCGTCCTCGTCGAAATCAACTTCGGTCATCAATGACCGAACGCATTGCAGCGTGTACTCAACTTTGTTGAAGACGGGAATTATGATCGAAGCGCGCGTGCGCTGGACGGAGCGAGTCGTTGGATTTTGCTTTTTCGAGATCGTGTCCATCAAGAACAAGAAATCTTGCACACTTAAAGATTGCAGGTTGTCAGCACCGGAAAGTTGCTTCGGCGCATTCTGCGGCGGTGGCGGTGCCTCTGTCAGCAGGTGCAACTTCATGTCCCACGGCCACGCGCGTTTCAAATCCAAGCCGTTGCTCGTAGCGATGTTCAATGCGTCGCCGACAAAGTGAACGAACCACCCGACGATGCCTACGGTCAAGCGTCGGGTGAATCTTCTTATCGAAAAAGGTAATTTATCCCGGAGACGTTTTTTCATGTTAAGTTTTTACGTTTGATTCGGATATCTAGCTTGATAGTTAAGCGTTTTATGGTTTGCTTTACTCGCCACTCCATCTAACCTTAACTGTACCGATCAACTTCTTGTGTTCAGTTCCTTCGTAGAGACGAAACTCGTATGTCTTGCCCTTGCTGATCCACGTTGCCTCGGCCGAGCCGTCACGTTCCGCTATGCTTTGCGCAAATAGTTTTTCTGGGTCGCCACTCTCGCTCACATATACCTGAGATGATGAAACGTTTCTCGTGCTCCAAGTGATTATTGTCGTGCCCGGTGAGTTTCCTGCCGTCACCGGATTTGGATGCGCCGTAATGTTGCCAGCGAGTGGCGTGTGAGACGAATCGTCTTCAAAGGCTGTAGTTGTAAGTTGCTGCGTGTTGCTGTCGGCAAATCCGTCGTCAATGTCGAGCAGCAAGTTGGCGGCGTTCGTTAGTGTTTGGCGCGTCGGCATTTCCCGATGAGAAATATAATTGATCTTTAGTTTCGGCAAACTCATCAGTTCTGGTAGCAAGGGATATGCTTCGTTGCCAAGCGCAAATTGCCACAATGGTCGCTCTGAAGTGAGAAATGTGATCGACTCGATGGTTTGCCCGCGATACCTCTCTACAATCGGCATCCTCGCTTCCTGTGTTTTGCCAGCGACGAACTGCCAGCCGTAAACGGAAGTATAATTACTGATTGCTCCGTTAATGCCGATAATCACTATTGCCACGCTCCACACGTTTAGCAACCGATTGTCAATTCGCTCAAAGCACAAGCCCAGCATAATCGCCATAGCAGCTAGTGCCTCGTAGTGGTAGTACATCTGTAGGTTGCGCGTCAATAGCGTGGGGGTGAAGTAAACCGTCATCATGACCAGTGGGAAGAATAGTGTTCGCCCCGCACGGCGGCCGCGCACCATTGTTACAACAAGCAGTGCTATTAGACAGACGCAAAGCAGCCCATCACCCCAGCTTAAGCGCGTCGTGCCGCCCCAGAGCGTCACGGTAAACCATGCTCCAAGTCCACTCGCGCCTGTAATACCGCCGGGAGCGAGCGATAAGTTCCCCAACGTCGAAGTCAAGATTACCAGCTTATGAATCGTGACATTAAAACTGAGTTGCGGAGAGTAAATCGGATCAAATGACGGCGGCGAATCAACAACCATGTAGCGCAAGCCCAGATACAGGAACACCATCACCACTAAAGGTGATAGGCGGAGCACCCACCAAGCGGCTTGAGTTCGCCATTTACCAAATTCAACACCGTAGGAAAACACAAGCGCGCCCACCACAAACACAACAACGAGTCCATAGTCTTTGCTAAAAACGGAGAGAAAGCAGAACAGCAACCCTAGAATGTAATCAAGTTTGCGCCAATGAACGATGTAGCGCTGAAAAAAGAGGATTGTTGACAGCAATAGCATTAACGTTACAATCGCATCGAAGATATTGAGATATCCAATTGTCGTTAAGTGAATTTTTGAGAGCGCGAAGAAAAGCAACGCTAATATCCGCGCGCGGCGCGATGCCACTAGCCGCACTAACACTCGATGCAAAAGCAGAAGGTTGATAATTGAAAAGGCAAAATTGCGGAGATGGTAAGCCCAAGGCTCTAAAGGTAGAATAAAATACCAAGGCAAACTAAATGTGTAAAAGACAGGACGAAAAAAGATTCTATTGGTCGGACTTAAGAGCGCCCGCCAGAAATCGTCGCCGCGCGTTCGATACAGTCCTAAATACTCAAAGTTTTCAGCGATGAAGAAGGAATGGAAAGCCGGTTGCGTCATGATAAAGAGCAACCAGCCACTTCCAATCACGAGTAGGATCGTTTCCCGCCATAGTCCTTGAAGTATATGATCGGCTCGCTCGTCAGGCATGGTCAAGAATTATTTCTAATCTGCTTTTCCTCTCCTACGGTTCTTACAAGTCATATTTAAGTATCTTAAATTCGGCAAATACTAAATTCATTTACTATGCTTGGGGATGTATCGTTCCGGCAACGTCTCGTAAAAACAGTCGGCGTTCCTGCTCACAGCGTTGAAGCGGAAGATGTGTATGAGCGCGGCGACGCCGTCCTTCCATGTAATCTTTTTGCCTTCGATATAACTGCGCGGAAAATATGAAATAGGCAATTCCATGACGCGCAATTTGAGGCGCGCGATCTTCGCGGTAACTTCAGGCTCGAAGCCGAAGCGGTTGGATTCGAGTTTGATATTCTTAATCACGTCGGCGCGAAAAAACTTGTAACAAGTTTCCATGTCGCTCAAGTAAAGCCCGCTCAGGATGTTGCTGAACATAGTGAGCGTTCTATTTGCAAGGTAATGAAACGTCCGGTGAACCTGATAATTCGTCTTCTTATAGCGTGAGCCGTAAACGACATCCGCCTTGCCTTCCAGAAGCGGAGCGAGAAGCTTCGGAACGTCTTCCGGGTCATACTCGAAATCTGCATCTTGAATGGCGATGAAATCCCCGGTGGCGCGTTCGATCCCGACGCGAATAGCCGCGCCCTTTCCCTGATTGCAAGGTTGATTGGCGAAAACGATCTTTGACGCAAACTGAAAACTCTTGATCACTTCTGTCGAGCAATCAGTAGAACAATCATTGACGATCACGAGTTCTTTCGGCACGGGCAACTCTAACTTGTCAATAATGGAAAGAAATTGCTCCAAGTGCTCGGCTTCATTGTAAACGGGGATGATTAAGCTCACCATTTGATTCGTCAAGAGAATATCAACCTCGATTGCGATGTGCGTGCTAGTGGGATGGTGCGGCCAAAGTTTCCAGAGTCAGCATGATTCTATAAGCGGTTTGGTGGCAAGAAGCGCAACTGGCTATGATGCTCTTACAAACATTGGCAATGACCAATCCACATCCCAGTGTATGTCGTGATCGAAATCGGAGTCCTTGTAAATTTTGATCTTGTTAAGCTTCGCCTTGTGGAACTCTTCTATTAAAGAGGTCTGCTACTTTTACTAAACAGGCTTGCCCGCAGATATTACAACGAAAAGATAAGCAACTGGGTTCAAATGCAATGAGTGTTTCTTTATCGTATGAGCGTTGGTAATCTATTGTTAGCTTCCCTATTTTCATACGTTCCTCGCTCTAGTCACACAGCTATACTTAGGAATCACAGCCTTACTTTCTTCTGTTAAAAACTGCATGGACTTGCATCAAAAGACAGATTTTAAGTGATTGCTACTTCTTCTGGCACGGGCTGGCTCGCCTCTTTGTCGGCGTAAAACTGCGTCGTCCAATTCAGCCACGGCCTGATGATGCCGGAGATTGTCCCCGTGCGGTCGCCGCGCGCCGAGTCCCCACCCTCGCGGCTTTCGCTCGCCTGAAAGCCGACGGCGTTGCGCGCATAAGCGTGCATCACGGTTTCGGGGACGTGTGAGGCGACGGCGGCGTGAGCGACGAGATTGCCTTCGGCGAGACAGTTGCCGGGAATCCACATCGTACTCGTGTAACACCCCACAGGGCGCGGTCGCCTGCGCCATTCTTCGCCCGCGTCGTAAGCGGAAAAAAGATGCACGCCCTCTTCGTTGAGGAGATCAATGCCGGGCGCGAGGACGTGACCCGACTCAAGCACTTCGTACTCGACATCAATCCCGACGTAGAGACGAACGTCAATCGCGGCCGTCGTCTGCCCTCCCTCGTCGCGCACGCGCACGCGGCGCAGGCGCACAACTTCATCGCCCGGCGCTTCACTCAAATCCGTCCACTCGCGCTCGGCCGTCGCGTTCCAACTCGCGCCCAAATAATCGTTGACAACCTTTTGCGCCGACCCGTCCTGCACGATGCGTCCGCGCTCCAAACGAATAACTCGTTCGCACAGGCGCGTGACAGCCGACATCGCGTGCGACACGAAGAGGATCGTCCGACCCTGTTGTCGTATCTCGTCCATCTTCTCGATGCACTTTTGCTGAAAGCCGACATCGCCGACAGCGAGCACTTCGTCCATAATCAGAATCTCGGTGTCCAAGTGGACGGCGACGGCAAAGGCGAGGCGCAGATACATGCCGCTTGAGTAATACTTAACCGGCGTGTCAATAAACTTTTCTATTTCAGAGAAGGCGACGATCTCATCGAAGCGACGTTCAAGTTCAATTCGCTTGATGCCTAAGATCGCGCCGTTCAAAAATACGTTTTCTCGTCCGGTTAAATCAGGGTGAAAGCCCGTGCCGACTTCGAGCAGACTGCCGACGCGCCCGTAGAGTTCAAAGCCTCCGGTCGTCGGTTCGGTAACGCGCGAGAGGATTTTAAGCAAGGTGGATTTGCCCGCCCCATTGTGTCCGATAAGTCCGAGCGTCTCGCCCGGTCGCACGTCGAAGTTGATGTCTTTGAGTGCCCACAGCATTTCGTTCGGCGGGCGGCTACCACGGCGGAGTCGTTTGAACGGCTCAATCAACGCCGCGCCGACAAGTTCGCGGAAGCTTCCGTGAGAGGCAAGCAGCCCGCCCATCTGGTATTGCTTGCCGAGATTCTCAACCCT
>JACCYN010000064.1 GCA_013696465.1 Pyrinomonadaceae bacterium | reverse complement strand
GCTGACCGAGAAAAGATAAAGCAGCGCGATGCGCTTGTGATCCTTCGTCAACAACCACGATTTAATGCTGTAGTCGGCGTTAAGGTAATTCGTTCTCGCCGGAACAGGGAGCGCGCCAACAGGTCGGTCAACGGGTTGCTCGAAGGGCTTATCGAGAGACGTATTGATTGAACTCATAATTACTGATTATCCCTTCTCGGCTGATTGCTTCCGCCGCTCGTCGAATTAGGACGACTTGAGCCGGGCGATGCTGAATCGTTCGTGCGCGTGCCGCTCGCGCCTCGTGCTCCGCCCGTGCCTGTCGTGGTGCCGCCACCCGTGCTCGGATTCGTCGGGGCTAGCGGATTCGATCTTAGCGAATCCGGGTTCGTTGTCCCCTGACCCGTTGGCGACGCAACGCCGGTCGAAGGATTATTCTCACGCGCCGGGGCGGTGGTCTGAATGCCGTCTGACGCTTCGGGACTAAGCGACTTGATGTAGGCGACGAGTTGCAGCAACTGTTCTTCCGACACCTGCCCTTGATACGTGGGCATAATATTTCCGTAACCCGCAACGATCTTCGCCGCCGGATTGAGGATTGATTCGCGGATGTAGGCTTCGTCAACCGTCACGCTTCCGCCATCGGCGAGCGGCTGCGGTTTCCCGAAGATGCCTTGGAGGACGGGGCCGCGCCCGCCCGAACCGTCCGCGCTGTGACAGGAGACGCAACCCAAAGTATTAAAATGCCCTTCGCCCGCGACAACCGGCGACACGGCATTGAGGTTGCCGCTCAACCACTGTTCGTAGTCGTTGCGCTCCATCACTTCGACGTAGCCGCCCATGCCGGAATGATTCGTGCCACAGTATTCGGTGCAGTATATATGATAGCGACCGGGCTTCGTCGCCTCGAACCACATCGAAGTGTAGCGACCGGGAACGACATCAGACTTCACGCGAAAGTCTGGAATGAACAAAGCGTGAATCACGTCTTCGGTCGTCATGATCAACTTGATCTTTCGGTTCACGGGCACGTGCAGCTCGTTGATCTCGCGCTGCCCCGTCGGGTGCTGAAACTTCCACATCCACTGTTTGCCGACAACGGAAATCTCCATCGCGTCCTTCGGCATCCGATACATCTTGAAATAAATGTCCAAGCCCCACGCGAAAAACGTGAGCATGATGATGAAGGGGATCACCGACCAGAGCGTTTCTAATTTTATCGAACCGGCGATCTGGCGCGGTATCTCATCGGGCGAACGCCTGCGGTATTTGATCACAAAGTAAGTGGCGATGATGGCGATGAGCGTCGTCATCAAAATCGTCACCGCCCACAAGTAGAGGTAAAGCGCGTCCACCTGCCCTGAGATCGTGGAAGCCTGTTCCGGCAAAATACGCACGGGCGATTGCAGCAAAGCCATTAAGCCGTTCCTCCCACTTCGCCCGTCGGACGCTCAACATCATCGTTTGTCGCCGGTTTCCAGCGCCACAGCACGAAAAGCATCGCCGCAAATCCGATCAGAAAAATGATTCCGCCCAAACGCAGAAAGTTCATTACCACCGCGCCGTATTTCCCGGTTGCTGGATCGTAGTGATAGCAGTAGAGCAAGAGGCGATCAACGGGCGAACCGATTTTGTGATCCGACGCTTCGATGAGTCCCAGACGCAGCTCTTTCGGCGCATACTCAATGCCGTAGAAATAATGCGACAGGCGACCTTCAGGTGTGGCGACCATCACGGCCGAGGCGTGCGCAAACTGATCCGTCGTCGGATCATATGCGTAACGAAAGCCGACCGCCTCCGTCAGACGCTTGATTGAATCCTCGTCGCCCGTGAGAAAATGCCAACCTTCGGCGGCGGGAGCGCGCGGTCGGTCGTAGCGAGCGAGAAACGCGCCCTTTTTCTGTCGCGCGATCCCCGGAGTTTCCCGCGCATCGAAACTCACGGTTATCACTTCAAATTCTTTCCCGACATCGAACGCCAGCGCCTTGAGGCTTCCCACTAAACCGATCAGGACTTGATTACAGAGCATCGGGCATTCGTAGTAGACGAGAGATAAAATGACGGGTTTGCCGTTATTAAAATATTGCCCAAGCTTAACCTGTTGTCCTTGCTCATTGCGGAAGACCGCATCGAGCGGCAATTGTTCGTTCAATCGCTGATCGATCCCGACGTTCTGTAAACGGTTTGGCACGTTGCCGTCTTGCCGCCCGACCTCCGGCGGCCCGGCGTAGAATCCACTCGACCCACCTTGCGCGAAAGCAGGGACGACTGACGCGGCCAAAATCATTAAAGCTAATATGGAAGCGCGAAGGCGCGGCACGGAAACGCGAAAGCAAAAAACCTTTTCGCCTCCACGTTCCTTCCCGCCATCGCGCGGTACTACTCTCACTGTTTTCTCCTTTCGTCTCTTCGCCCGGCGCTCTGGTATGTTGGCAGTTGGTCGAAGCCGTCTGCTTGTTGCCGATTCTGCTGCTGCCCTTCTTGTTGTTGTTGCTGCTGGCGCACCGGCAAATTCGACTCGGCGACGCGCCGCATCGCTTCCTCTATCGGCAATCCGACTGTGCCCGCGTTGCGATCAACCCAGTAATAATTATTCAGATCGTGATTCCACTCTTTGCGTAACTCCCTCATCTCCGCCTGCGGCTGTTCCGGTACTTTGTCAGTTGTGAGATCAACTCTCCGTCCGTCTTTCAAAGTGATTCCGGAGCCGGGCGCGAGTTGCAGGCGCGGCTCAGGCGGCAGGCGATCATTTTCCCTGCGCGCAAGCGGCGAACGCGCCCGCGCTTCTTCCGCGTCGGCTCGCACGGCGCGCCAATTAAGAAGGTAGAACAAACCGAACACCAGCGCGAAGGAGAAGAGCAGAGCGCCCGCCAGACCGCCGATAAACTTGATGATCGCGCTGGCGTTGACATCGTTCACCTCGTGTTGCACGTCGGGGTTGCCGATGCGCGAAACATCAGGCGTCTCCCTGTCGTGCTTGCCCATCATTTCATGACCGAGCGAATCTCTCATAACTCATCAACCTTCTTCACACCTATCATGTCGCCTGCCTTCGCTTCAACCGTCGTTTCATCAATATATCAGTGATGATGTTGCCCGTGGTGCAACGCTTTTTCGAGCAGCGGATCGCCAAGCGGCATCAACGGTCGCTTGCGCAACCCCCAGACGAAGAGCCAAAACCACACGCCGCCGATGCCTATCACCGCCGCCGCGCCGAACAGCACCGCCAGAGGATCGAGATGCCCGACGTAAGAAGCTTCGCGGTGATGAGCCTCCGGTGCGATCAGCCAGAACACATCAACGACGCGCATCACGATCACAAAGAGCGCCACCGCGCCGAGCAGCCGCGCGTTGCGCTTCAAATCACGCGACAGCAACAGCAGGAACGGCAACATGAAATGCAGCACGATGAGCGCGATGCTCAGCACTTGCCAGCCGCCGCTGTAGCGACGCAGATACCAAGGAATCTCTTCCGGCAGATTACCCGACCAGATGATCAGCAACTGCGAAAACGAAAAGTAAGCCCACAGCATCACGAACGCGAGCAAGAGTTTTCCGAGATCGTGGAAGTGCGCCGGGGCAAGCACGTCGTGCATCGGGCGACGCCCGGACAGAAAGACCGAGACGGCGATCACAAACGCGAGCGCGCTCAAGCCCCAGCCGCCCATAAAAAGTATGCCGAAGATCGTCGAATACCATTCCGGGTCGAGCGCCATCACCCAGTCAACGGAGGCAAACGTCACCGTCAACGCGAACAGCACAATGCCGGGGCCGCTTAGAGTCCGCATCCGTCGTTCATAAATGTAACCGTGCGCCACATCCTCATCTTGCCGGTTCGACCAGACGTTTAAGAAATAGGCGAGCGCACCCCAGATGGCGAAATAAAGAATCGTGCGCCCGATGAAAAACGGCAGATTCAAGTAAGGCGCTTTCCACTTCAGTATCTCGTTCGTCCGCACCGCCTCCGCGTGCGTCCACTCGTAAAGATCATGCGCGCCGAGGACGACGGGAATGAATAACAGCAAAAGCAACACCATCATGAGCGGCGACGACGCTGATTCGAGAACGCGGCGGATCACCACGCCCCACGCGCCGCCCGCGAGATGCTGAACCATCAAGAGCGCAAGGCAACCGGCCGAGACGCCCACCCAAAAAACGTAACCGACGAGGTATGAATGAAAAAACTGTTCGTGATCGAGCAACGCCCCAACTGCGGTAAGTGCGAGTCCTACGACGGCAGCGATGATCGCAAGCAGTTGGAGGCGGCCGAGTTCCGGCGGAGCGGCGAAATCAGCGGCCGTGTGCGCGGCGTGCGTGTGAACTTCGCTCAATGATCTTCTCCTCCGCCCCCATGCCCGTTGGCGTCTCCTCCGCCCTCAAGCTGATTGCGTTTGTCTGCGGGAACATCCGCTGGAGTTCCCTGCTGGCTCGCTTGCAGGGCGCGGATGTAAGCGACAATCGCCCACCGGTCGCGCACCGGAATCTGCGCCGCGTAGTTCGGCATCGAACCCCAGCCGTTCGTGATCACGTCGAAGAAATGGCCGACGCGCTCTTGCCGCAAGCGATCCTCGTGGTACGCGGGCGGCTTCTTATAACCGCGCCGCACAACCATGCCGTCACCGTTACCGGTCGCGCCGTGGCACATCGAACAGAAAATCTCGTAACGCTCCCGGCCGCGATTTAAGACTTCCATCGTCACCGGAAACGGAAACGCATCAACATTATTTGGATCGGATTGACCGCCCGCCGCCGCTCCCGTTTGACCTTGCTGCTGTTGTTGACTGCCGCCGCTCGCAGCGTTCGCTGCGTTCTGACCCGGCGAAGCGTTCGGCGCGCTCTGTTGATTGCCGCCTGCCGCCGCGCCGCCCGCCCCACTTTGATTCTTCCCGGTATAAAGATGTCGATCTTCGCGCAAGTAGCCGCGCGCCACGGTGCCTTGCGGCGGTTTGCGCGAGGCGAGACCGTCGGCGAAGAACTCGCTCTTCTCGTATGCTTCGTAGCGTGGCTGATCCTGCATGTCGCTGCGACATCCGGCGACGAAGAACGCCGCGCAAAACATCACAGCCAGCAGCAGGCGCTGACGCGCCCCTTTAGTAGTCAACATCAGACACCTCACGCGAGTTTAAGCTTCGCAAGAAAAGCCTCGTCTCGTCGCGGTTGAATTTCGGATCGGTTGATTCGATCAGCAGAAAGAAGCGGTTGCGGCTCGCCAGATCAAAACGCGGCACGTTGAAGACCGGGTGATACGGACGCGGCAAACCGTTCAACACGATCATGCTGACCACGGCCGTGGTCGCCGCCAACAACACCGTGCACTCGAACGTGACGGGGATGAACGACGGGATGCTGACGAGCGGGCGTCCGCCGACGTTGAGCGGGTAGTCAACCGCCATCATGTACGCCTGCATCAGAAACCCGCCGACGCAGCCGACGAGGCCGCCGAAGAAGACGAGCAAAGGAAGGCGTGTCTTTTTCGCCCCGACCGCTTCCGTCAACTCGTGAATCGGAAAGGGCGAGAAGGCGTCCATCTGCCGGTAGCCCGCATCGTGCGCGCGCCGCGCGCCATTAACCACCTCCGTCGGCGTGTCAAATTCGGCCATCAAGCCGTAGATTGGACGGTCGTCATTTTGAAGCAAATCTTCGTTTGTCATAAAGTAGCGCCCCGCGTTTTCCGTCGTCAACCATCAACACAAATCGTGCTTCGCTTAATCGCCTCCTAATCGCCTGCCGCAGGCGCCGGGGCGACCGTTGTTGTTGTCGGCATCGTTTCTTCCCTCACCTGCGCTTCAGGCAGCAGCGTCCGCACCTCGAAGATCGAGATCATCGGCAGCAGTCGCAGGAAGACGAAGATCAATGTAATAAACAACCCGATTGTTCCAACGAAAGTCGCCCAGTCCCAGATTGTCGGCATATAATTGCCCCACGACGACGGCAGGTAATCGCGGTGCAGACTCGTCACCACAATGACGAAACGCTCCAGCCACATCCCGACGTTGACGACCATCGCAATACCGAATAGCGCCAATAAGTTTTCCCTGACGCGGTATGACCACAGCAACTGCGGCACAACGCCGTTACACATAATTAACAGCCAGTAGACGAACGCATACGGCCCCGTCATACGGTTGTAGATCATGTAGCGCTCGTAGGTGTTCGCGCTGTACCAGCCGAAGAAGGCTTCCATCACGTAGCCGTAAAAGACGATGAGGCCGGTCGCCAGCATCACCTTCGCGCAGTTGTGGATGTGGCGCATTGTGATGAAATCTTCAAGGCCGTAAAACTTGCGGATCGGGATCAAGAGTGTCAACACCATCGCAAACCCGGCGTAGATTGCACCCGCGACGAAGTAGGGCGGGAAGATGGTCGCGTGCCAACCGGGAACGATTGACACCGCGAAGTCAAACGAAACAATCGTATGGACAGAGAGCACGAGCGGCGTCGAAAGCCCAGCGAGAATGAGGTAAGCCGTTTCGTAACGGTGCCAGTGGCGCGCACTGCCGCGCCAGCCCATCGCGCCGAGTCCGTAAATCATCCGCACAAAGCGGTTCTTCGCACGGTCGCGGAAAGTCGCAAGGTCAGGTATCAGCCCAACGAACCAGAACATCGCCGAGACAGATGCGTAAGTCGAAACGGCAAACACATCCCAGATCAGAGGGCTTCGGAATTGCGGCCACAATCCCATCGTGTTCGGATACGGAAACATCCAGTAGGCGAGCCACGGCCGCCCCGTGTGCATCAGCGGAAAGATTCCGGCGCAGGCGACGGCGAATAACGTCATCGCCTCGGCGAAGCGATTGATCGAGGTGCGCCAATCTTGACGAAAGAGAAGAAGGATCGCGGAGATCAGAGTTCCGGCGTGACCGATGCCGATCCACCAGACGAAGTTGATGATGGCGAAGCCCCAGCCGACGGGGACGTTGATGCCCCAAATCCCCGTGCCGCGCAGGAGCAACCACGTGAGCGCGAGCATCAACATCTGCACGATCATGAAACCGATAGCGACGCCGATGAACCAGCCAAACGGCGTTCGCTTGCGCAGCACGATGCTCGCGATCTTGTCGGTGACGCTGGCAAACGTATGACCGGGCGCGATCACCGCATAACCGCTTTTCGATTCGGCGACCTCTTCGTGCGGCTGCTCCTGCAACGCGCTACTCATGATGTATTCCCTCTCGCTTCTCTGTCGTGTTCTGCACGGGCGGCTCGATCTCAGGGTTCGGGTTGCGCAGCGTGCCCAGATAAGTTGTGCGCGGG
>JACCYN010000376.1 GCA_013696465.1 Pyrinomonadaceae bacterium | reverse complement strand
CATGCTCCCGCATCTTGACAGAGGTGAAGTGAACAGTTAGATTTTCCGCCAATGGGCCGATAGCTCAGTTGGTAGAGCAGCTGGCTCTTAACCAGCGGGTCGCAGGTTCGAGCCCTGCTCGGCTCATCATTTGTTTCAATAATCTGCGGGCGTTCTCGGAGCGCTCGCATTTTTATCTATCCTCTTCGTCGCACAACAATAGAAAAATCGTTGTATAGAACTGAATAGCACTGTTTCTTGCGGAGTTTCATTGAATCTCTTTCTCGGCATAGAGGCGGGAGAGTTCACGTTTGAGCAATTTGCCCGTCGGCCCCTTAGGTATATCTGTGAGGAAGCGCACCGACTTGGGGCATTTGTAAGCAGCGAGCCTTTCGCGGCAAAAATCTATTAGCTCTCCCTCGCTAAGCTTTTCTCCCGCTTTAAGCACAACGAAGGCAGCCACCTCTTCGCCGTAAAGTTTATCGGGAATGCCGATAGTTGCTGCCGCCGCGATTGCCGGATGCCGGTAAAGTGTTTCATCGATCTCGCGCGGATAGATGTTTTCGCCGCCGCGAATGATCATGTCAGATTTACGATCAACGATATAGAAGAAGCCGTCCGCACTTTTGCGCCCGACATCGCTTGTGTGAAACCAACCGTTGCGAAAAGCTCGTTCCGTCGCGTCTCTGTTTTTGTAATAACCTTTAAAGACGTTTTCGCCGCGCATGACGATCTCGCCCAACTCGCCGTCAGAAACTTCTCTGTCTTCATCGTCAAAAATTTTCATCTCGTTTCCAATAGCCATGCCGCATGAACCCGGCCTTCGCCTCGCATCCGGCGGGTTGAACGTCGAGCGGCAGGTGGATTCCGAGAGACCGTAACCTTCAATGACTAAGCAATGAAAAGTCTCTTCAAAACTTTTCAAGACTTCGACGGGCACGGGCGCCGAGCCGCACATCGCAAAGCGCAGTTGATCAGTGTGCAAGCCTTCCGGCACGCCTTGCGGGTATGTCGTCAGCAACATCGAAAGCATCGTCGCAACTGAACCAAACGAAGTTACACGGTAATCGGAAATGATTCCCCAGAAGCGTGAGGCGGAGAATTTGGGGCTGACGACCGTTGAGCCTCCAGCGTAGAGCGGCGTCAGCGTCGTAACGGAGACGGCGTTCATGTGAAAGAGCGGCATCACCGTGAGAAGGCGATCATGCTCACCAAAATCCATCCAACTTGAAATCTGGCGCGCGTTGGCGATCAGGTTGCCATGCGTCAGCAAACAGCCCTTTGGTTTCCCCGTCGTGCCGGAAGTATAGATGATGATCGCTTCCGTCTCACTCTCCAGAGAAACCTCCGGCAGATTATCGTTTGCGCTACTTATGTTTCGGGTTGCTTGAGCTTCATCGTCAAATTCGATGACGCGTTTTAACTTCGGTAGATCATGGCGGATGCTGGCAATCTCTACGCCAAACGCGGAATTTACTAAGAGGGCTTTCGCTTCAGAATCAGCAATCACGTAGGCCATCTCTTGCGGCTTGAGTAGAGAATTGACCGGGCCTGCAATCGCGCCCGTCTTGAAGCACGCAAAATAAGCGATGATGTATTCAGCGCTGTTCGGCAAAAGCAGGCTTACAACGTCGCCTTTGCGGATGCCCTGAGAGAGAAGCAATCGCGCGATGCGGTTCGCCGCCGCGTCAAACTCCGCGTAAGTCCAGCTTCGCCCGTCCGCCTCGGAGAACAAAAAAGGCTCGTCGTTTCTTGCTTTTACGCGCTGCTGCAAAAGTTCGCGCAGGTTCTCCGGCTCGAATTTGTGTTTATCAGCCATCTGATGTCTTATGATATATTAGCATTGTTACAGCTACCACCTTTGTAAAGCTGAATGATGAAAGCGGAAGGTTACTTCCATTTGCTTTCAGCTTTCAGAACACTTCCGCACATTTTCGTCTTATGATTGTCTATCGCAATTTCATCAATGGGGAATGGCGAGAATCCGCGTCCTCTAAAACAGTTGAGAACATCAATCCAGCGCGTATCTCCGACGTTCTCGGCACAGTAAGACTCGCAACGCGCGAGGAGGCGCGCTCGGCTGTCGAAGCGGCGAGCGAAGCCTTTCGCGGTTGGCGCGCCATGCCCGCTCCGGTGCGCGGACGCATCATCGCACGCTTCGGTCGTCTGCTCGAAGACAACAAAGAAGAGTTCGCGCAACTATTGACGCGCGAAGAAGGCAAAACAATCGCCGAATCGCGTGGCGAACTGCAACGCGCGATCAACGTCGCGGAGTTTTGCGCGGGCGAAGCGCGCCGTATGAACGGAGAGACAATTCAATCCGAGATTCCCTCAAACTTTGCCTACACCATTAAGCAGCCGCTCGGCGTCGTTGCGTGCATCACGCCTTGGAACTTCCCTGTCGCGATTCCTATTTGGAAGCTTGCCCCTGCGCTCGTTGCCGGAAACACTGTCATCTTCAAACCTGCGACCTTGACGCCCGCGACGGCCGTTCGCATCGTTGAAATTTTCGAGGAAGCGGGAGTGCCGAAAGGTGTTCTTAATTTAGTGATCGGCTCCGGCTCTGAAGCAGGCGATGAAATCATTAACCACAAAGCGGTGCGCGCCGTCTCCTTCACCGGCTCGAACGACGTCGGCATCCGCCTTTACGAGCAAGCGTCCAGACGTGGAGCGAAAGTGCAATGCGAAATGGGCGGCAAGAACCCGGTCGTGATAATGGAAGATGCCGATTTGGATTTAGCCGTCGAATCAACCGCGCAAGGCGCGTTTGGCTCTTCAGGGCAACGCTGCACCGCGACCTCGCGCGCCGTCGTCGTCAATACAATCGCCGATGAATTCGTGAAACGAATTGTTGATCGTGCCGGAAAAATGCGGCTAGGTGATGGCAACGATTCAAACACGGAGATGGGGCCGAGCGTTGACGAAAACCAATTCAAAACCGTGCTGAAATACATCGACATTGGACGCGAGGACGGCGCGAGTCTAGCGTGCGGCGGCGCACGCGCATCAACTGACGGACTCAACGAAGGCTATTTCGTGCAGCCCACGGTTTTCGATCACGTCACGCCCGATATGCGGATCGCGCGCGAGGAAATCTTCGGGCCGGTGCTCTCCGTTCAGCGCGTCAAAGATTTTGACGAAGCGATGCTGGTAGCAAACGATTCCGAATACGGTCTTTCCTCTTCTATTTTTACCAACGACGCCGCGTGCGTCTTCCGCTTCGTTGATGAAATTGAAACGGGCATGACGCACATCAACTCTCCGACCACCGGCGGCGAAGCGCACATCCCATTCGGCGGCGTGAAAGCGACCGGCATCGGCGACCGCGAACAAGGCTCAACCGCGCTTGATTTCTACACAGAACTGAAAGTCGTCTATGTTGATTACACAGGGAGCAAGCGCGAAGGAAATCTTTACTAAACAACAATACTCAAGTCGGCCGTTTACACCAGCAAAGGAATCTTTCCCGATGAGCAGCACCGAAACCCAGACCACGAACTCCGAAACTATCCGCAAGCACAAAGAGTTTCTCTTCCCGGCTGTGGCGAATTATTACGAAGAGCCGATTGCGCTCGTCCGCGGTGAAGGCGAATACGTGTGGGATGACGCGGGCAATCGTTATCTTGATTGCTTCGGCGGCGTGTTGACAGTAAGCGTTGGCCACGCGAATCCGAAGGTGAACGAGGCGATCATCGAACAAGTTAAAACGCTTCAACACACTTCGACGCTTTACGGCAACAAGCCGCAAGCCGATCTCGCCGAAAAGCTTTATCAAATCACGCCCGGCCGCCTCAAGAAATCTTTCTTCACCAGCAGCGGCACGGAAGCGGACGACATGGCGATAACGACGGCCAAACTCTACACAGGTCGTCACGAGATCGTCGTGCTCCGTCACAGCTATTCGGGTCGCTCTGCCACCGCGCTCTCAGCCGTCGGTCATTCGACGTGGCGACAGCTTCCCTCTCAAGTCGCAGGCATCGTTCACGCCCGCGCGCCTTATTGCTATCGCTGCCCACTCAAGCTCTCCTTTCCTGAATGCGGTTTAGCCTGCGCCGAAGACATAGAAGACGTGATCATGACCACGACGACGGGCGAGATCGCGGCGTTCATGGCTGAACCGATCTTGGGCGTCGGTGGCTTCATCGTTCCGCCCCCCGGATATTTTGAACGCGCCGTTGAAATCACGCGCAAACACGGCGGACTCTTCATCGCCGACGAAGTGCAAACCGCTTGGGGACGCACGGGCGACAAGTGGTTTGGCATCGAACACTGGAACGTCGAGCCGGACATCATCACGTCCGCGAAAGGCATGGCCAACGGCGCGCCTATCGGTATGACGACGGCGACGCCCGAAGTTGCAGACAGCTTTAAAGGTCTCACGTTCTCCACCTTCGGCGGCAATCCCGTTTCGATGGCCGCCGCACTTGCAGTTATCAAGATTATCGAAGAAGAAGATTTACGCACGAACGCCGCGACCGTCGGCGCATACTTACGCCAACAGCTTGATGAACTCAAAGACAAATACCCTGTTATCGGCGACGTGCGCGGACTCGGACTGATGCAAGGTATTGAACTTGTCAAAGACCGCGAAACGAAAGAGCCGCACCCGCAAGCCGTGCTAAAAGTCTTTGAAGAAACGAAACGGCGCGGAGTGCTGATCGGCAAAGGCGGGCTTTACGCCAACGTCATCCGTACAGGGATGATGCTTAATTCGACGAAGGAGCATGTAGATGAATTAATTGAAGCTTTGGACGCTGGTTTTTCAACGATGACGACACAGTGAAAATCATCTTCCCTCCCTATGTGTTAAAGCGCATGATTGAGCGTAATATCAGTGTTGACGACGTGCGCGACGTTCTGGAAAACGGCGAGATTATCGAAGAATATCCAACGGACGAACCGCCGCGATATTTGATGCTTGGATGGAGCGTGGCGAGACCGATTCACGTTGTCGGCGAAGACGATCCGTTGACGAGTGAGACTACGGCGGTCACGGTGTACGAGCCTGACATCAAACTCTGGAAAGAAGATTTTACGAAGCGCCGAAGGTGACACGATGAAATGCTTAATCTGTAAACACACTCGCATGAACGATGGCACAACGATACTGCCGATTGAGCGGGGCAACGCGATCCTGCTCATCACGGACATCCCCGCACAAGTCTGCGCCAACTGCGGCGAGCCATACATTGCCGAAGACACGGCGCGCGATGTTCAGGAGTTAGCAAACGAAACTCTGGCAGGCGAAATCAGTTACGCGGAAGCACGCGGCGAACGCAAAATTTTAGTTACAGCATTCGCCTAAGAAATTTATTGCTTCTCAATTCAATGAAGGAACATATTGATGAGTTGATTGAAGCACTGGATGCAAACTTCGTAACAATATAATCAAGACCATGCTCGAAGAATTTGAAGGCTGGTTACGAGTAAATAATGAGTCTTTGCGACAAAAAGGCATTCAAGTTGAATTCAATCCATCTAACGCTGAGTTACTTAAGCATGTCGCTCCTTCACAAATAAACAAAGCGGCTTATGCCCACTTTGCTTCTGATAAATGCCTAGGCAGCATCACTGTATGGGAGAGCGGAGCTTGCGACATTGACGTTTTAAGCATTGAGACGGGAAAGCCTATCTGGTGGAAGCGTTACGATCTAACAACATCAGAGGAGTTACGTTCAGTATTAGCAAACTTTGCTCAGCGCTTCACGGAGTTGTTGAATGAAAACTCTAATTCATGACGGTCGCATCATCACTGCCGTTGATGATTACAAAGCTGATATTTTGATCGAGGATGAAATCATCTCAATCATCGGCGCGAAGTTGGAGATGGAAGCCGACCGTGTGCTTGACGCTGCGGGAAAGCTCGTTATTCCCGGCGGCATTGACCCGCATACACACATGGAGCTTCCGTTTGGCGGCACCGAGTCGTCGGATGATTTCTTCACGGGCACACGCGCGGCGGCGTTCGGCGGGACGACGACGATTATTGATTTCGCCGTACAAAACAAAGGCGAATCAATGATTCAAGGCGTTGATAATTGGCACGCGAAGGCGGAAGGCAAAACCGCGATTGATTACGGGTTTCATCTCATCA
>JACCYN010000372.1 GCA_013696465.1 Pyrinomonadaceae bacterium | reverse complement strand
GCCGCTCTCTGATGTTGGCGATGCGTCGGCGCAGATTCGCGTCGGTCGGCAGGCTTTGAAAAAGCGGTTGACGCAGAGCGCGCATGTAGAAACCCGTGCCGCCGACGATGATCGCTAACCGCCCGCGCGCGTTCGTCTCCCTGATCTGTTCTTCGGCGGCGCGCGCCCACTGCCCGGCCGTGTAGTTCACCTCCGGCGGCACAAAATCCAGCAAGTGATGCGGCACGCCGCGTCTTTCTTCAAGGAGAACTTTCGCCGTTGCGATCTCGATTTCGCGGTAAACCTGCACTGAATCGCAGTTAATGATTTCGCCGTTGAAGCGTAGGGCAATTTCGATTCCAAGCGCGCTCTTGCCGGAAGCCGTCGGGCCGACGACCGCGATAATGGGCGACAAAGATTTGTGGGTGTCAATCACAGGCGAGCGGTGACGAGGCGAAACAAAACGACGAGCCAGATTACGCCCAGCAGCAGAAGCGCCCCGATGATTTGCGCGCGGGAGAAACGCATAAGGTTAAAGCAGCAGGCTTTTCAGTTCGTCCTCGCTTGGGCGCACAAGGGCTTTGTATTCAGTCGCAAAAACGGGCACGAGATTCTGCCGCGTGCGTTTGTACATTCCGCGCAACGCGCCGAAGTCGTTCGCCACGTCGCGCTCGACGTATCGGATGTTGTGACGGTGAAGCCACGCGCGCCCCTCCGCGCAGAGCGGACAATTGGGCACAACGTAAAGCGTCAAGATCGTTCGTTCGGGATTGTCATTCATGCGAAACCGCGAGCAACCTCAAGCGCGACTTTGTGAGTTGAACATCCGTGTGAGCAGTCTCTAAAATCAATCTTTATAGTAACTCAATTCCGCCGTCAGTTTTTACGAAGGGAAAAGGAAAGCGCGCAAGAATCCGATTGCGCCGCCCGCGATGACGACCCACAGCACGTCCGTCTTGAAACGGTAAAGCGCGATGAAAGCGAGCGCGGCGAGCGCGGCCGAGAACAAATCAACTCGGCCGCTTAAGCCTTGCGGGAAGATGACTGTTGCGCCGAAGACAAGCGCGAGATTTAAGATCACACCGACAACGGCCGCCGTCACACACGCGAGTGCGTTCGTCAGATTCCTGTTGCTGCGCAGACGCTCGATGTAAGGCGCGCCTAAGAAGATAAAGATGAAACACGGCAGGAATGTCACGTAAGTTGTTACAGCCGCACCCGTGATTGCACTTTGAGTCGCGTCCATGCCTTGCGGATTGTTCCAAGCGGCCATAAAGCCGATGAATTGCAGAACCATGATGAGCGGCCCCGGCGTCGTCTCGGCGAGCGCCAATCCGTCAACCGCCTCGACGCGCGTCACCCACCCGTAATCGCCCGCCGCTTGGACGACGTAAGCGAGCACAGCGTAAGCTCCGCCGAAAGTGACGAACGCTGCTTGCGTGAAGAAGCGGTATTCTTGAGCGTGAAGACTCGACCACCCGCGCCACAGGACGACGACGGCGAACGGCAACGCCCAGAGCGCAACGCCGACAAGAATTATTTTCAAGGCGCGCAGGCGCGAGGGAAGCGTGTGCGCGGGCGGTGGGGCTGCATCGTCAATTACGGTCGGCACGGCGTGGCGTTCGTCCGCCTCTTCAATTTCGGCGTCTCGCTTTTTCGCCTTTGACGAAACGGCGTCGAAACTTTCCGGCAGCAGTCGCGCTCCCGTGAGTCCGATGACGGCCGCCGCGAGCACGATGAGCGGAAAGGGAACGTGCAGAAAATAGATCGAGATGAAAGAGAGGGCGGCGATGAGAAGATGGGCGCGGCGCTTCAACGCCCGGCCGCCGAGCTTCAACACGGCCTCGACGACAATGGCGACCACAACGGGCTTGAATCCGGCGAGCACGCCTGAGACGATTGGAAGATTTCCGTAGGCAGCGTAAACGTAACTGAGCGCGAGTAGAATGAAGACGGAAGGAAGGACGAAAAACGCACCCGCGATGATGCCGCCCCACGTGCGATGTAGCAGCCAGCCGATGTAGATGGCGAGTTGCTGCGCTTCGGGGCCGGGCAGCAACATGCAGTAATTCAGGGCGTGAAGAAAACGCTCCTCCGACAGCCAGCGACGACGTTCGACGAGTTCGCGGTGCATGATCGCGATCTGCCCGGCGGGGCCGCCGAATGAGATGAAGCCGAGCTTGAGCCAGAAACGAAACGCTTCATTGAAGGAGACGCGCGCGGGTGGTTGGATTGAAGAATGAGACGCGGGGGCGTGCGCGTTTGTAGTTTGGAGAGAAGAATGATCTTTAGTGCGCTCCTTAGTCATGTCGCTTCGCGGCGGGCGTTCGCGGTTGTCGAATCTGCGAGTTCGTCGAGCGCGCGGGCGGCGAGCGAGTGAAAGCGGCGGCGAGCCGCATTGATGTTGGCGAAAGGCAGCGCGCGGTTGTGCGTGCGGTTCGTGTGAAGGATAAAAATGCGTTCACGTTCCGGGTCAATCCAGCAGCTTGTTCCCGCAAAGCCGGTATGACCGAAAGCATCGGGCGGAAGATCGTCTCCGGCCGTTGAGCCTTCGGTCGCCGCGAGTTGCCACGCGAGCGAGCGCGCTTCGTTCAAGTCCGGAGTCAAGTTCTGTCGGAAAAGCACGCACGTTGCGGGAAGAAGCAAACTTGTTTGTGCGGAGATGAATTGTTTGGCGACTTTGAGCGTTTCACCCGCCGTCGAAAACAGTCCGGCGTGACCCGCGGCGCCACCGAGGAAGTGAGCGTTTCCGTCGTGGACTTCGCCCCAGATCAAACTCTCGCGCCAC
>JACCYN010000364.1 GCA_013696465.1 Pyrinomonadaceae bacterium | reverse complement strand
GAGGAGTCGCTGGTAATTTTCCTTGCCGTTGGCACGCCGCCGAACGAAGACGGCTCGGCCGATCTGCGTTTCATTGATGAAGCTGCCCGCTCGGTGGCGAAGTATATGAATGGTTACAAGGTGATCGTCACCAAGTCAACGGTTCCGGTCGGCACGGGCGAACACTTGCGGCGGCTCATCAACGAACATCAAAAGAAGAAAACTAATTTCGGCGTTGTCTCCAATCCTGAATTCCTGCGCGAAGGCGCGGCGATTGATGACTTTATGCGCCCCGACCGCGTTGTGATCGGAAGCCGCGACGAAGAAGCCATCGCCATTATGCGCGACATCTACCGTCCGCTTTACATAATCGAAACGCCCATCGTCATCACTTCGCTCGAAGCCGCCGAACTCACTAAGTACGCGGCGAACGCTTTTCTCGCCACCAAAATCTCTTTCATCAATGAGATCGCCAACCTGTGCGACCGCATCGGCTGCGACGTGCATGACGTGGCGCGGGCGATGGGCATGGACAGTCGCATCGGGCGCACGTTCTTGCATCCGGGTCCCGGCTTCGGCGGATCGTGTTTCCCCAAAGACACGAGCGCTCTCGTCTCGGTCGCCCGTCAGTTCAAAAGCGATTCGCTGATCGTTGAGACGGTAATTGAAGTCAATCGCCGCCAGCGTCTAGCGATGATCCCGAAGATCGAAAAACTTGGAGGCGGAAACGTCAAAGACAAAACCATCGCTGTGCTGGGCCTCTCTTTCAAACCCGAAACCGACGATATGCGCGACGCTCCGTCCATCGAGATCATTCACGGACTCGTCGAACGCGGGGCGAAGGTAAAAGCTTACGATCCGGTAGCGATGGAGCGGGCGAAGGAAGTTCTGCCGCAAATCGAGTATGCAGAAGATGAATACGCGGCTGTCACAGAAGCCGACGTGCTTGTTTTTATGACCGAGTGGAATCAATTTCGCGCGCTTGATATGGAGCGCGTGCGCGCTTTGATGCGCGCCCCGAAAATCGCCGACCTGCGTAACATCTACGAACCCGAAGCGATGCGCGCCCTCAATTTTGAATACACGGGCGTCGGGCGGTAAGTCTCCGAGAGTGTCTGCGGCGAGAAGTGTGTCTGCCTAGTGCCTTCCAAATTCTTCGAGGATGATTAAACTTTTATGGTGACAAAGAAATCGGGCATTGTGCTCGTCACAGGCGGTGCGGGCTTCATCGGCTCACACATCGCGGCATCGCTTCTCGCATCCGGCGCGCGCGTCCGCATTATTGACGATCTGTCAACCGGGCATCGTGAAAACATCGAGGAGATCGGCCGGGGCGGTGACCTTGATTTTATCGAAGCGAATTTAACGGATAAGGCTGCTCTGCGGCGCGCTTTGGAAGATGTCGAGGTCGTTTTTCACGAAGCGGCGATTCCATCTGTCCCGCGCTCCGTCGAGAATCCGCGTGAGACTCACGAGGCGTGCGTTAACGCGACTTTCGCCTTGTTGCTCGCGGCGCGCGACGCGGGCGTGCGCCGCCTCGTCTATGCCGCGTCGAGTTCTGCCTACGGCGACCAACCGCAACTGCCCAAAACCGAGAGTATGCGTCCCGATCCGCTCTCACCCTACGCGGTCGCCAAACTCGTCGGCGAATACTACTGTCAAGTTTTCACGCGCGCTTACGGGTTGGAAACCGTTGCGCTGCGTTACTTCAACGTCTTCGGCCCGCGCCAAGACCCAAGCTCGCAATACTCAGGTGTGATCTCGCGCTTCATCTCGGTGCTGATGAGCGGCGAGACTCCAATCATCTTCGGCGACGGAGAGCAATCGCGCGATTTCACATTTATTGCGAACGTTGTTGACGCAAACCTCAAAGCCGCTCAATCTAGCACCGCTCTCGGCCACGTGATCAACGTCGCCAACGGCGAAAGAATCACGCTCAACGAACTGCTCGAAGTCTTAAAGAAACTCACCGGAAGGGAAAACGTCAAAGCCGAATACAAAGAGACGCGCGCCGGAGACGTGCGCCACAGCCTCGCAGATATTACAGCCGCGCGCGAACTGCTCGGCTATAAGTCGCTGGTCGGACTTGAAGAAGGCTTAAAAGAAACGATCCGGTGGTGGCAGGGAAGCCGCTACGCGACTACCTAACGCCCGGCATAACCGGCGCGCTGAAGCCATTGAGAGTGAAGGGGCGCTGATGGCGCGTCCCCCGCATGTCGTTGTTAGGCGTGCCCATCCGCCTCAACTATAGAAGCCATAGTCCTGCGCTTGATAAGGTATGCGTGTCACCTCGCTCAGCACTGTTCCCAGCTTACCGTGGTTGATGTACACCTTTGACGGGCTGTTTAATATGTGTTTCTTCTCGCTCCCATACATGTATAAATATTGACGCCTTTTCCCTCTCATATCCAGCTTGATCTCCAATACGATTGCTTTGATGTCAGTCAAATCTATTACCTGCTTCTTCTTTCTAAATACGCCGTTGACGCTTCTCTTCAACACCTTCCCGTCGAGGTCAATTTCAATCCGTTCTCGTGTAGCGACGAATTCTAAGAAAAGCCACAGCATGAAGAGGCC
>JACCYN010000363.1 GCA_013696465.1 Pyrinomonadaceae bacterium | reverse complement strand
GAAGGCACGCAGACCACGCCGCCCGTCTGGGACATGAACTGCCTTGAGCAAGTCTGCGGCATCTGCACGATGGTCATCAACGGCACGGTGCGTCAAAGCTGCTCCGCCCTCGTTGACCAACTCGATCAACCGATCACTTTAGAGCCGATGTCTAAATTTCCGAACACACGCGACCTCGTCGTTGATCGCTCCGAGATGTTCGATCACCTCAAGCGCGTCCATGCTTGGATCGAGATTGACGGCACGCACGATCTCGGAGCGGGGCCAAAGATGGATCAAGACACGGTCGCGGAGCGCTACGCCTACTCACGCTGCATGACGTGCGGTTGCTGTTTGGAGGCTTGCCCGCAGTACGGCGACGGCAATTTCATCGGCGCGCAAGCCATCGCGCAGGTGCGTTACCAGAACATGCACCCGACCGGTAAGATCACGCGCGACGAACGGCTCGAAGGCATCATGGGCGACGACGGCATTCAAAATTGCGGCGACGCGCAGAACTGCGTCCGCGTGTGCCCGATGTCAATTCCCCTGACAAAAGCTATTTACGAAGAGAACCGCGAAACAATTGTGCGCGGATTGTTCGGCTGGTTAAGGAAATAAGTTTAACAATAGTCAAATCCTTCAAAGCGTCGCTGTGTGTTCAATACACACGGCGACGTTTTTGGCGTAACCCTCCTGATTCTCACCTCTTAAAAAAACCTCTTGCAGTTTCTACTAGTTTAGTAGTAGCATCAACCTCAGTTTTAGTAAACACAAAATACCAACTCACGTTGACGCAGGTAACGAACGGTGAAGTTAACAAAGTTTGAACTCGAATTGATGAACGCCCTGTGGGATTTGGGCGCGGCGTCTGTCCGGGAAATTCAAGAAGCTCTGCCGGAAGTGAAGCGTCCGGCTTATACAACGGTGCAGACTATAATCTACCGTTTGGAAGAGAAAGGGGCGGTCAGACGCGCGAAGAAGATCGGCAATGCGCACGTTTTCGAGCCAACGGTCACGCGCAAATCCGCCTACCGTCGTTTAGTTGACGAACTCCTCGATCATTTCGGTGGCTCGGCGCAACCGCTGATGTCGCATCTCGTCGAAGCGGGCAAACTTTCGCTTCAGGATTTACGCACATTGGAAGCGGAGTTGGCGCGGGTTGAAGAAGCGGAAGGTGCGGCGAACAAACACCCGCGCGGGAACAGAACGGACCTGAAAGGACGCCGGGCATGAGCAGCATTCTCGCTTGGATGGCGCAAATTGCGGGGCGGTCCCTACCGCTTGTTGCCAATCATCTCTGGCAGGCGACGCTCTTTGCTTCAGCCGTATGGCTCGTCGCTGCCCTGTTGCTTAAGCGCGCGCCCGCGCAAGTGAGGTATTTCGTTTGGCTGATCGTCGCCGCCAAGTTCGCGCTTCCCTCCGCCTTGCTCGCTTTGCTGCTGAACCGCGCCGGGCTTCATGCCTCTCTCGTTCATGACTCGCGGGATACGAACAGTTTTACTTTCATCACTGAAACGACGCAGCCCGTGCTTCATCCGTTTCAATCCGCCGCCGCAATCGCGCCGCCCGCACACGCCTTTCTGTTTTGTGCGCTGATTACAATCTGGTTGGTCGGCACCATCACTCTTTTGATTTGCTGGTGGGTTAAGAGGCGAAAGTTTCTACGAGATGTTCGCGGGAGCGAGACGATCACAGGCGGACGAGCGTGGGAGAAGCTTTGCGCTGCGCAGTCGCAGCTCAAGGTGAAAACCAAGATTCGTCTGATCGTCTCGCCGCGCGTTGGCGAACCGGGCGTGTGGGGCGTGTGGCGAAGTCTGATTCTGTTGCCCGCCGGACTCGCCGAGCGATTAACGGATGTCGAACTGGAGGCGTTGATGCTGCACGAACTTTTGCACGTCAAACGCCGCGACAATTTCGTGAGCCACGCGCAGATGTTGCTGCGCTGCGTGTGGTGGTTTCACCCGCTCGTGTGGTTCGTAGACAGGCGATTGCTGGCGGAGCGCGAACGTGCGTGCGACGAAGCGGCGCTCATCAGTTTGAGCGGGGCGCGCGAGGCTTATGTGTCGAGCGTGCTCAAGGTTCTCAGGTTTTGCGTTCATTCTCCCGTGGCCGGAGCTTCGGGGATGGCCGATTCAGATTTACAAAGGAGGCTTAGATACATCATGGACTTCAAACAAGACAGAAGATGGACGCTGTGGCAGGCTTGTGCGCTCGGCGTGGCGGGCGTTGCGCTCGTTGCCGTCACTTTCGTCGCCGGAGCGTTTGACGCAAACAGCGCGTTGGCGCAAACAACGGTAGGCGGTAGAGGCGCGGGACAAGGAAGCACTTCGGCGCAATCCGGCGGCAATGCCAACGGCGGCGGTGGGCAAAGGCAAAGACGACGCGCGGCGCGACGACCAAACGATAGCGACTTTGACGCCCAAGTTGACGCAGACACGGACGCGGACACGAACGAAATCGCCCCGCCTGTTCAGCCCTCTGAACCTTTCGACGCGCAGGACACCGAACGCGCCGAGGCCGAAGCCGTGCAACTTCCCGCCAGACCCGTGCGCTTTGAAAACAAAGCGGACGCCCCCATGACGCTCACGAGCGCGAGCATGAAACCGGTACCCGGCGAAGTGATGCGCCGCATTTACCGCGACGGGAATTTTCCGAGTGAAACCTACTCCAGCCTTCCCGTCGTCGCGCTCGTAAACAACTCCAACGAGCGTATCACAACTGTTTATCTGCGCTTCTCCGTCAACGGTCGCAAGGGCGGCGTGATACTCGGACGCGCGGCGGTGATCGATCCACAAAACGCTTACACGTTCCAGACCGAGTTCAAAGGACTGAATGCGATGTTGCCGGTCGCGCTGGAGGAAATTTTAGTAACCCTCGATGCGGTAGAGTTTGAGGGCGGCAAAAGATGGGGCAAATCGCTTCCGCCGCACCCACCGATGCCCCCATCCCCGCCGTCCCCGCCAGCCCCACCTTCTCAACCGCCTCCGCCTTCTCCACCAGTGAACGGGCAAAGCAGCAGCCTGCGACTTCTGCACAGGGTCGAA
>JACCYN010000359.1 GCA_013696465.1 Pyrinomonadaceae bacterium | reverse complement strand
TGATCTTGAGCGCACAGATCGAACGACTGCTCGTCGCCCCCATCGGACGCATCTCCGATCACCTCCCCGAAGGCTCGGTGGAAAAAGCGAGCCGCGCGCTCACCGAACGCATCACGTCGGCTGCGCGTGAACGCCTGCCTGCTGCCATCGCCGAGTTTGACATCGGCGGCATCGTGCGCAAGAAAGTTTCCGACTACCCCGTAGAAAAACTCGAAGCACTCGTGCTCTCCGTCGCCAAACAACATCTGCGCACCATCGAATTGTTCGGACTCCTGCTCGGCTTTCTGCTCGGCGTCGGGCAAGCAGTTTATTTTTACTTAACGCTGCGTTAAAGCTTTTATAAAAGTTGTTGTGCCGCTTCGGTGAAACTTGAAGCCTAAATTTACTTTTAGCTTCGACACCGCGTTTTCAACCGCGACAGGTTGTTAAACTCTCAGTCGGGGTTGGTCGCCCACACGGTTAAGTCGGTGACAAATGCGCGGTCGTTGAGTTTCAGAACGCTGACGACGGCTTCGGCAATGTCTTCGGCTTGCAGCTTGCGCTCGCTCGCGGTTTGTTGCTGCCCCGATGCCTTGCCAAAGTTGGTGACGACTTCGCTCGGATTGATTTGCATCACGCGCACGTTCGATTTACGGAGTTCGGCGCGCCAGCATTCGGTCAGTGCGGTTAAAGCGAATTTGCTGGCGGTGTATGCCGAACCACCCGCGAACCCACGACTGCCCGCCGTGGACGCAATGTTGATGATATTGCCGGTGTTTTGTTTGACGAAGTGCCGCGCCGATTCACGCGCGACCATCATTGCGCCGGTGACGTTGTTCGCTAGCACCCGCGTAAACTCGTCCGTTTTTTGGTCGAGGAGCAAAGCATAATGCCCGACAGCCGCGTTGTTTATCAAGACGTTGTAATCGCCGAAGGTTTCGATGACGGTTGCAACCATTCGCACCGCGTCCGCTTCAAGACTAACATCGGCAACAATTCCTGTTGCGCCGATTTCCTCGGCGGCTTTTTGTAGTCGCACTTCGTCGCGCCCGCAAATTGCGACTTGCGCTCCTTCATTAATCAACAATCGAGCCGTCGCCAAACCAATCCCTGAACTACCGCCCGTCACAAGCACTTTCGCCGTTCGTAAATCCATTTCTTATCTCCTGATAGTCGTTTTTGCCAAACAACTAAAATTCACCGAAGCGATTGCATATCAATTACGAAGCGATAGCGGACATCCGCCTTGATTGTTCGTTCGTAAGCCTCCTCGATACTCTGAATCGGAATCATTTCGATTTCCGAAACGATGTTGTGCTCAAAGCAGTAGTCAAGCATCTCCTGCGTTTCGCGGATGCCGCCGATGCCCGAACCGGCAAGCGTCCGGTTGTTTGGGATCAGCGAGAAAGCCGCGATTTCGGCTGGTTTTGCTGGCGCGCCGACAATGACCATCACGCCGTTTAAGCCCAACAGATTAAGGTAAGCGTTCAAATCGTGTGCAGCGGACACCGTATCGAGAATAAAATCGAATTTTCCGGCAAGCGGTTGGAGGTTCTCCGAATTTTTCGTTACCACAAAATCATTCGCGCCGAGGTCGCGCGCGTTCTGTTCTTTCGTCGGCGACGTGCTGAAAACCGTTACTTCCGCTCCCATCGCCGCGGCAAATTTGACGCCCATATGACCCAAACCACCCAAGCCGATAACGCCAACTTTTTGACCGGCTCGCACATTAAAGCGTTTGAGCGGCGAGTAAGTCGTGATTCCCGCGCAGAGCAGCGGAGCGACCGCCGCCAGATTTTCTTGCTCGCGGATTTTCAGCGTGTAATCTCGTCCACGACTATCTGCGACGAATAGCCGCCGAGCGTCGGGGTCTTCTCGTCCATCTCCGTGCTGTTGTAAGTCTGCGCGCAGTGGACTTGGCAAAATTGTTCGACTCCCTGACGGCAGTTTTCGCAGTTGCGGCACGAATCAACGAAACAGCCGACTCCCGCGTAATCGCCTTCCTTAAACTTTGTCACTTCCGCGCCGACTTGCGCGACTCGCCCGACGATTTCGTGTCCCGGCACCATCGGATAGATCGAATTTTGCCACTCATTGCGGACTTGGTGAATGTCCGAATGACAAACTCCGCAATACATAATCTCAATCAAAACGTCTTTAGTATTTAGTTCGCGCCGCTCCAATTCAAATGGCGCAAATCCTGATTCCGCGCTTGTGACCGCGTATCCTTTTGTTTTCAGCATTTATATTCTCCCTTGTTTTTTGTTTTGACCTTAGGTGAGCAATTAAATTTAGTCAATCGTCGCACCAATTTAACTTTATTCAAGACAGTTGGAGATGAACGCTTTCGGAGCGTCACCGCAATAAGGCTCGCCGCTACCTCTTAGAATTAAACTTAAAAAGACGGCTCAAAAACCCGGAAGAATACGCGCCAAAATTGGCAGGCTTCTCAAATTAACGATTAAACTTGGAGAAACTATCATCAATGACAAGGTTGAAGTTGACGGCAGCTACAGACATTTTTAGCAATTTTAATCGCAAAGCACTAGTTGTGTGTGCCGTCGTCACATCTGATATACTCCGCAATTGTAATCTTCATTCTTCGACCTTCGATTTGAGTTGCCTTTCAAACTCCCTTCTGAGGTCGTTTTAATTCTTAGCGTTCGCCGAAATTGTTCTATGAAAAAAACGGACGTTATTCGAGCTTGGGGGCGCATCCTGAAAGGGCATTACCCGAATCTCTCGATTGAGATCACGCGCGAGTGTCCGCTCCGGTGTCCAGGCTGCTACGCTTATGAACCCGCGCACCTCGGCGACGCCGGGCCGCTCCGTTCGCTCGCCGATTACAAAGGCGACGCGCTGGTTGAAGGCGTGCTTGAGCTTGTGCGCAAGCATCGCCCGCTTCATCTCTCAGTCGTCGGCGGCGAACCGCTCGCGCAGTAGCGGTCGGCGAGCGGGCGCAGATCGCAACCCGCGAGCGCGCTTGTTCGTCGTAGAGATTCTTCTCGATCCATCGCAGAGCGTCTCGAAATTTTCGTCGCCCGCCGTCGCTTGATTCTCCGCCACAGCTTCGGCAAGATTATTACCGATGTTTTACCTTTACGTTATACAACGCTTCGTTATCTTCCCCGTTCGTCCATCACTTTTCGTGCTCGCCGCGCTCTTGTGTTTGAGCGTCACGCCTCTCGCGCAAACTCCCTCGCCGCAACAAATTTTTGAACGAGAATTAAACGTCGTAGGCGAGAGCGTCGAAGTCATCATTCGCAATTCGCGCGGGCGTGTGACCGTGACGGCGACGGACGAAAACAGAAAATCAATTTCCATCCGTAGCACATCAACCAATCCGGCCGCGACGAAAGGGGACGTGCGCGCCGAGGCGTCGGGCAGTTCCGCGACGATTGAAGTGAGCCAGCCGCTGGAGGACAACGGTGCGCGTAACATGAACGAGCGCGACCGAATTGATCTCACGATCCAAGTTCCGCAGCGTGCGCGTCTCAAAATCACCACCGTTGCCGGAGCGATTGACGCAACGGGGAACTTCCGCGAAGTGGAAGCATCTTCCGACACCGGCACGATCCGCGCCGACGTACCCATCGAATCGCTCAACTACACTTTCCTGTGGACGGCGAGTCGCCCGCGTTACTACAGCGAAATCGAATTGGCGAAAGTGAAAGAACAACGCGGCGGCACATTCGAGATCGGTGGACGTTTGGGCGACCGCAAAGCCGACGAAGCGAAGCGCGTTCGTTTGCAGTTGACGACTGCGCGCGGCGTGATCCTTTTTGGCGTTGACCCGAACGCCGTGCCCGTTGATTTGCGCGAACGCGCTTTGACTGAGGCGGCGCGCGTCATCATCCGCAGCGGTAACGAAGATTTGATCGAGGCAATTCGCAAAATCGCCCCGCGCTACGTCGGCGATTACGCCGAGACGCTTCCTTTCAATCGCACCGGCGCGCCGAAATTAATCACGTCGCGCGGCGGCGAGGATTCAAACGGGAACTCAAGCGGAGAGCAAGCGCAATCAGTTTCGCCGCGCGCCGTCCGTCTTAACGCGAGTGTCACCGACCGACAGGGGCGCGCCATCGCGGGACTCACGGCCAAGGATTTCGTCGTCGTCGAAAACGGCGAAGAAGTTCCAGTGACGAACGTCGAAGGAACGAACGCGCCGTTTAACCTTGTGCTGCTGCTCGATGTTTCGGGGAGCGTCGAGGAGCGTTTGGACTTCATCCGAAAGTCCGCGCTCAATTTTGTGCGCACCGTCGGGCAGCAAGACCGCATCGCCGTCGTCACATTCCGCGACGACGTGCAAATTATCTCCGATTTCACGACTGACCGTGCGCTTCTCGCCCAACGCATCAACAATATTGACGCAGGCGGCGCAACCATTCTTTACGACGCAATCGTCTACACGCTCGTCGAAACCCTGCGCCCGCTCCGCAACGAGCGCACGGCCGTCGTTGTCTTCTCTGACGGCGACGACAATCGTTCGTTCCTGCCGTTCCCCGCCGTCATCGAAGCCGCGCGCGAATCCGGCGCGCAAATTTATCCGCTCTACGTTCCGTCGGGCTTGATTCCAGCTTCGAGCGCCCCCGCCGCGTCAACGACGCTCGACCCGACGCGCACGCGCTTTCTAACGCTCACCACCCGCGCCGACGAAGAAGGGCGGCGTTTCGCGGGCGAGACGGGCGGCGTCTACTATCCGGTCGCGCGCATCGAAGATTTGCAACGAGCTTACAACGACATCATCGCGCAACTGCGCACCGCCTACACGATCACTTACCAATCTAAACGGGCGGCGGGCGGGCGCGCTGCTCCGGCGCGCGTTCGCGTTCGACGCGAAGGATTAACGGTGCGCACGAGTCCGGCGATCAGTGTGGCCTCGATGTCGCGGCCGTGAAGCGGATGCGGGGAGAAGTCTTCAACGGCTGAAACGATTTGTTAACGCCGGGATGTTTTGGACGTTGACGCTTTCGGAATGCTACCATCCACATTCCTCGATACGTGGACGACGATTGACGCGCACAGACTTTCGCGCTTAATTCATGACGCATCCTTTGCTTTTATCTTTGTTCGACGAGTCCGAGCGACGACCGCTCTCCGTGTCGGAACTCACGGCGCAGGTGCGCGGAGCGATTGAGAACCGCTTTGCGGCCGTCTGGCTCGAAGGGGAAATCTCGAATTTCAAAGCGCACACTTCCGGCCACTGGTACTTTACGATCAAAGATGAATCGGCGCAGATTCGCGCCACCTGTTTTCGCGGCGTCAACTCACGCATCCGCTTTCGCCCGTCGGACGGATTGCAAATTCGCGCGCGCGGACGCCTCACAGTTTACGAGCCACGCGGCGAATACGAACTTGCGGTCGAAGGACTTGACCCGGTGGGCGCAGGCACGTTTCGCGTTGCCTTCGAGCAGATGCGCGAGCGTCTGGCGGCGGAAGGGTTATTCGATGAGAAGGTGAAACGCCCCATCCCGCTTCTACCGCGCCGCGTCGGGATTGTTACTTCCAGATCGGGTGCCGCGCTCCACGACATCCTGCGCACGCTCGCCCGCCGCACGCGCACCGTCGCTGTGCTCATCGCACACACGCGCGTGCAAGGCGAAGAGGCGGGCGCAGAGATCGCGCGGGCGATTGATTCCTTGAATTCACATCACACGCGGGCGGAGGAGGAAGGGCGCGGCGGAGATACGCTCGACGTGATCATCATCGGGCGCGGCGGCGGATCAATTGAGGATTTGTGGGCGTTTAATGATGCGGAAGTGGCGCGGGCGATTCGCCGCTCCGCCGTTCCCGTAATCTCGGCCGTCGGGCACGAAACTGATTTCACGCTCGCCGACTTTGCGGCCGACGTGCGCGCCGCAACTCCGACGGCCGCCGCCGAACTCGTCGCCGCGCGCGAAGCCGATTTAGTGGCGCACGTCGAAAACCTCAACCTCGATCTTTTCCGACACATGCGTTTTCGCGTTATGGAAGATCGCGCGCGTCTGCAAGAAGCTACATTGTCGCCGGGCTTTGACGACGTGCGCGCGCGCCTTCGCCATTCGGCGCAACGCACAGTTGAAGCCTCGCATAAATTGGAAACGTCAATCGCGCGTCACGCCGGGCGCGCGCGCCGTCGCGCAAGCGACATCGCGCGCCGCCTGACGCCCGCGCCCGTCGTCAAACATCGCACGCGCGGCGCGGTGCGCCTCGTCGCTTTGCGTTCGTCGCTGGATGCAGTCGCCGCCGCGTCGGTGGAAACGGCGCGCGCGCGTCTGCGCGTCGCCGCCGCCTCGCTCGAAGCTCTGTCGCCGCTCGCGGTCTTGGCGCGCGGTTTCGCCATCGCGCAAGATGAGAGTGGCCGTGCGCTGCGTTCATCCGACGGAGTGAATGTGGGCGAGCGCGTGCGCGTGCAGTTAGCGAGAGGCGCGCTTCGCTGTCGCATCGAAGAAGTGGAGAAACTGTAATGTCAACACCGGGCAACCCGAATCAACGCCGCAGTCGAATTGTGGTGCAACTCGATCAGCCGTCAGCTCCAACGGGGCGCAGAGGTTTTATGCGTCGTGGCGGTGGCGGAAATGGAGTCGGTGGCGGCGGCAGTAGCAGCGCCGGACGCGGCTCATCCGGCGTGGTAAAAGTGCTGGGCTTTCTGGCCGTCGCGCTCATCCTCGTGGTGCTCGCGGCGGCGCTCGGCGGTTATATGTGGTGGCGCAACTACAAGCAATCGCCGGGCTACACGCTCGCGCTGCTTGTTGACTCCGTGTTGCGCGACGACACGAAGACGTTTGACGAAATTGTTGACACAGATAAAGTCACGGAAAACTTTGCGCCGCAGGTGGCCGAGAAGATTACGGGCAACACGGGCGCGGGCGGCGCGGCGCTCAATCAGTTGCGCGACCGCCTCGGCGCAAACGTGCCGCAACTGATCGCGGCGGCGCGTGAAAGCGTCCGCGAGGAAATCAAGCGACAAGCAAAGGAGCTTGGCGCGGCAGGTGCGAGCGTGCCGTTCCCCATCCTCGCGCTCGCCGTGCCCCGCGCGGTGGATGAGATCAAGGAAGAAGGCGACACGGCCACAGTCTCACTTAAAATCAACAATAGCCCGACGCAACTCACCATGCAGCGCAACAGCGAACGCTGGCGCATAATCTCGATCCGCGACGAACGATTGGCGACCCTGATCGCCGAGCGCGTTCAGAAAGATTTGCCGTCGTCGTTGACAGGCAACACCGACGAGGACAGAGGAGGCGGCAACAGCAACAACCGTCAACAACGAAGGACGCGGCAGCAGCAACAGCAGCGACAAGGTCAACAGCCGCAACAACGAAATCAACAATCGAATCAGCGACCGAATTTGACCGACGTGCTGCCCGACGTCTTCGGCAACGGCAACAGAAACAGAAACAATCAGTAAGACGATTCTCAGCCCTATTATGAAGAACGGCGACACAAAAAGCTTTGAGGCGCAGTTGACGAAGCTGGAGCGCATCGTGCGAGACATGGAGCGCGGCGATCTGCCGCTCGAAAAAAGTTTGGATTTATTCGAGCAGGGCGTGCGTCTTTCGCGCGAATGCCAAGAGCGATTGAACGAAGCCGAACGCCGCATCGAACTTCTCCTGCGCGACGATGGCGGTCGCACATTCACAACCCCGTTTGAAGAAAATGGAAAACTTGAATCCGTCGTTGGAGACGATGCGGAAGAAGATGAAAGCGTTTTCTAAAAGTCTCGCAAACGATGAGAGCCGTGCGGAGGACGACGCGGAAGCGGCGCGCTCTTTTCTCGCCCACGCGACCCCGCTCGTTGACGCACGGCTTCACGAACTCGTGCCGCCGGAGACGCGCGAACCTGTCCTTGTGCATTCCGCGATCAGGTGGAGTTTATTCGCGGGCGGCAAACGCCTGCGCCCCGCGCTCCTGCTCGCCGCAGGTAACGCTTTCGGCGCGAAGGACGACATCCTGCTTCGCGCCGCCTGCGCCTTCGAGATGATCCACACCTACTCGCTCATCCACGACGATCTGCCTTCGATGGACGACGACTCCTTGAGACGTGGGCGACCCACCTGCCACGTCCAATTCGGCGAAGCGATTGCCATCCTCGCGGGTGACGCACTGCAAACGCTCGCCTTTGGGACAGTCGCTGAAGATGAAAGCCTAAACGCCGAAAAGCGCGTGCGCGTCGTCAGCGAACTCGCGCGCGCCGCAGGCACGCCCGACGGAATGCTTGCCGGACAGTGTTTCGATTTAGCCGCCGAATCGCGCTCTGTCTCCGCGCAAGAACTCGAAGCGATTCACCGACACAAAACCGGCGCGATCATTCGTGCGTCGGCGTGCTGCGGCGCGATCATCGCAGGAGCGAGCGCGCACGACACGGAAAGCGTCTCGACTTACGCCGCTCATCTCGGTCTGCTTTTCCAGATCACCGACGATCTGTTAGACGTAACTTCATCAATTGAACGTTTAGGTAAAACCCCCGGCAAAGATGCACGTTCACAAAAAGCGACTTACCCCGCGCTCTACGGAATTGAGACAGCGCGCTCGCTCGCCGAACGCACCTGCGAAGAAGCGTGCGCGCATCTCGACCGCATCGAAACTCCGACGCAAATCTTGCGCAGCATCGCACGCTTCGTTCTGTTGCGCACTGCTTAACTTGTCAAACGAGATTCCGTCGTTAGCTTTCTTACGCTACAGAGAAGTTAAGCTAAACGCAGAATAGTGAGAGAAGGAAAATGAATTGTAGATTTCAAATGACATTCTGTGCGTCGCTTCTCGCGGCGAGTGTTTTTGTGGCGGCGTGTCAGTCAACGGATCGGACGAAGAACGACGACTCGCCGACGAACGCGGCGGCGTCCAATGAGCGCGC
>JACCYN010000327.1 GCA_013696465.1 Pyrinomonadaceae bacterium | reverse complement strand
GACGCGGCGGCAGTGATTACGGCGGCCGACCGTTGGGAGTTTTTGCGCGCCGTGCAGGAGTTTGCGAAAAAAGAAGATTTCGCGTTTCATATTTCGCGGAAGGCGATGAGCAAAAGCCGCAGGCGTTGACGAACGAAGGCGGAAAAGCTTGAAATAAGAATACAGCTTGCGAACGGAAGATGATATGAACAAAGGTGAAGGCGCGAGAAGCGTTTGGCGTGACACGGAAAGCGTGAGCGACGGCACGGCGCAACTTTCGTGTCCGGCGTGCGGGACAGGGGCGCGGCGCATCTCCGCCCGTTTCTGTTCAACCTGCGGGCGGTCTCTCGACCGTCTCGGCTACCGTCCGGCCGACTCGCTCCGCGCCTCTTACCATCAGCATCGAGCGCGCATCGCCGTCTCTTCAGCCGCCGCGCCGAAATGGGTTCGCGCGGGGCGAAAACCCGTGCGCGCCAGAGCCGCGTCGCAAAAATCGGTTTTCCCGCATAATATCAATGCGGCGACCGCCACCGCCATCGCGTTCGTCCTCTACTCGCTTGTTCCCTATTTCGGCATTCTCTTTTGTCCCGGCGCGATTGTGATGGGCGGCATCGGCTTGTTTCAGATGCGCGGCGGCGCGCCGCACGAAGCGGGGCGGCACGCTTCCGCCTTTGCGATCCTCACGGGCTTGCTGCTGTTCTGCGTGCAAGGGTTATTGTGGTTGCTGCTGTACAGAGTTCCGCAGTTGTGAGAGGTTGGTTGATAAACTGTTTTGCCGTTTGCCCGTTCCCGTGATATTGCAGAGAATACGAGCGGAGAATTAAATATGATTCAAACTGTCGAAGCTATCATTGACGAGACGGGGAATGTTCAGTTGCTCGAAATAGTCCGGCTAAAGGAAGCGCGGCGCGCGTTAGTCACAATCCTAGAAGAAGAACCGTCCACGAAGATTTCGGAAACCGCGTTATTGAGCGAACAGGCTCTCGCCGAAGATTGGACGCGACCGGAGGAGGATGAGGCGTGGTCACATCTTCAGCCAGCGCGATAGTGCTCGTTCCTTATGCCGACAAAGATCGCCACTATCGTTAAGTCAAATTCGCACGTTGATTACGTCGGGCGCGTCGTTGATCGGCTTGATGCGTCCGAGCCGCCGGAAGCGGCTGACTACGGCTTCGCGCAGTTTGTTTTCATGCCAGTGGACGACGAAAGAATCGTCGGCGTGATCTACAACACGCAGCTTGCCAATCCCGATTACGGTAATCTGGGGCCGCGCCTTTCGCCGCCCGCCGACTTGAGTGTTTTGAGTCCCGATTACTTGAACGAACAGGGCGTGCTCGTCGGGCTTCTTTTGCTCGGTTGGCAAGAAGGGGAAGGGCACACGACGCATCACAGCGTGCCGCGTCGCGTTGTGCCCGTCGGGACGAGCGTCTACAATCTGAGCGACCGCGAAGCGCACGAGTTTCACAAAAGCGCGGAGGGTCGTTTGCAACTGCATTACTTTTCGCAAGTCGTCGCGCACGCCGGGCCCTTCGGCGCGCCGCTTCTCGAAGCGATCATTGAACAATTAGAGCGGGCGTGCGACGAGGGCGAACGGCAGAGACTTTGTGTGCTGAAGCGTTCGCTCGCGTGGCAACGCACGCTTGGGCAGATGCGTCTTTAATAAGTCAGAAGCTTTTTCCGTAAGGGAGAAATGAAATGAAAAACACTCGCGCGTCTCAGATTTGGTCTAAATTCCTTTGTTTATCGCTGCTCATCCTCTTCGCTGCCCTCAGCGTTTCTGCGCAGCGCGCACGCACCGTCGGGAGCGATAACCCTAATCAGACGGCGGGCAGTGCGGCCGTTTCTCCCGCGCCGACAACGGTGCGTGCTAAATACGAAGGCGGGCTTTTCGGCTATAACAGCAAGATCAGCGGCACGCTCACGTTCGACGACGCTAACAGCCGCCTTCTCTTTCGCAACAAAGAAGGGCGGGAGACTTTTTCGATTCCTTACGGAACGGTGGCCGCCGCTTTCGCCGACACGCGCTCGCGCCGACCCGCCGCCGCGACCGTCATCGGCAGCCTCCCCGTACCCTACGGCTTGAACATTCCGGCACTCTTCGTGCGAAAGAAATATCGCTACCTCACGATGCAGTACAACGACCCAGACACAGACGCGACGGGAGTTACAAGCTTCAAGTTAGATAACAAAGACATTCTCGCCTCCGTGCTCAGGGCGGTCGCCGCCAAAGCGGGACTCACGCAGCGCGGCGAAATCTTTATCCGGCGCAGAGATGCTTCTACCGGCCAGACGATGCAAACAACCGTTCCCACGCCGCCGAATTCGCCACGCAGAAACTAGCGGGCAATAAGCGCGACGCAAACGGACGAGTTCATTTTGAGTCAATTTCAATAACGGGCGACCTGAAGCGAAACTTCGGTCGCCCAATTCATTCCTGTCTGCAAAACCTGCGCTGGTCTTCCAAGTAAACATACGGACTGCGTGATCTTACGGCGTCCTTCCGCTTTCATGCGTCCGCCGAATTCTCACTGACAGCAAGCGTCCATTAAAATTTTCTGCCGCGCTGATACTTTTCGCACATCTTTGTCGCGTTAGTAAATAAGAGGGTGATAGGCGACAGAAGATGAAGCCGCAACCGCTCAATTTTTAGTTGAAACGATGTGTGGATTGATTCATGGGTTTTGAATGCGGGGGCAGTCAGACAAATAATTTCTATGGAGATGAGCAAAACGGCTTCAAACGAAACGTCTAAACGTAAAGCGCGAAAGATGAACACTTCGCGCTACGGAATCGAATTCCTCCCGCCCAGCGCGTTGAGCGAGGCAGCGCGCGGAGCGCGGTAGGGTGGCAGGCGGGGCGCGAATAATTAAGATTTATGTCGCGCCCCGCCGCCGAAACTTCTTTCAGGCTTTGGCGTAAAGTTCTGCGCCTGACTGCACAAACTCTTCAGACTTTTCACGCATTCCGGCTTCGAGCGCCGCCGCTTCGTCCAACTCCTTCTGCGCCGCGTATTCGCGCACGTCTTGCGTGATCTTCATTGAACAAAAGTGCGGGCCACACATCGAGCAGAAATGCGCTTGCTTTGCGCCTTCCTGCGGCAGGGTTTCGTCGTGGTATTCGCGCGCCGCTTCCGGGTCGAGCGAGAGGTTGAATTGATCTTCCCAGCGAAACTCGAAGCGCGCTTTCGATAAAGCGTTGTCACGCCCCTGCGCGCCCTTGTGACCTTTGGCGAGATCGGCCGCATGGGCGGCGAGTTTGTAAGTGATGACGCCGGTTTTCACGTCGTCTTTATCGGGAAGTCCGAGATGCTCTTTCGGCGTGACGTAACAGAGCATCGCCGTGCCCATCCAGCCGATCAGCGCTGCGCCGATTCCGCTCGTGATGTGATCGTAGCCGGGCGCGATGTCGGTCGTTAAAGGCCCCAAAGTGTAGAACGGCGCTTCGTGGCAAATCTCCAACTGCTTGTCCATGTTCTCTTTGATCAAGTGCATCGGCACATGTCCCGGCCCCTCGATCATGGTTTGGCAATCATACTCCCACGCGATCTTTGTCAATTCGCCGAGGGTTTCTAGTTCGGCAAACTGCGCGCGGTCGTTGGCGTCGGCGATTGAGCCGGGACGAAGGCCGTCGCCGAGTGAAAACGAAACGTCGTAAGCCGCCATGATCTCGCAGATGTCGCGGAAGCGCGTGTAAAGGAAACTCTCCTCGTGGTGCGCGAGACACCACTTCGCCATGATCGAACCGCCGCGCGAGACGATGCCTGTTGCGCGCCGTGCGGTTAAAGGAATGTAAGGCAGACGCACGCCCGCGTGGATCGTGAAATAGTCAACGCCTTGTTCGGCTTGCTCAAGCAAAGTGTCGCGGTAAATCTCCCACGTCAGTTCCTCGGCTTTACCGCCAACCTTTTCCAATGCTTGGTAGATGGGGACTGTTCCGATGGGCACGGGTGAGTTGCGCAAAATCCACTCGCGCGTGGCGTGAATGTTTTTACCTGTGGATAAATCCATCACGGTGTCCGCGCCCCACTTCGTCGCCCAACGCATCTTCTCAACTTCTTCATCAATCGAAGACGTGATCGCGCTGTTGCCGATATTGGCGTTTATTTTGACGAGGAAGTTGCGACCGATGATCATCGGTTCGCTTTCGGGATGATTGATGTTCGCCGGAATGATGGCGCGCCCGCGCGCCACTTCGTCGCGCACAAATTCGGGCGTGATGCGTTCGGGAATCGCGGCGCCGAAACTCTCGCCTCTGTGTTGGTGCGCAAGAGAGTTTCTTTCTTCTTCGTGCGCGTGGGGTGAAAGCTCGCGTTCGCGCCCCATGTTCTCGCGGATGGCGATGAATTCCATTTCAGGCGTGATGATGCCGCGTCTGGCGTAGTGCATCTGCGTCACTCGCTCACCCGTCCGGGCTTTAAGCGGAGCGCGGCGCAATCCGGGAAACTCTTCGAGTTTGCCTCGATCTTTGTGCTTCGCAAACTCCCTCGCGCCCGCAGTTAAATAGCCGTCGTCCTGCGGTTTCACCTCGCGCCCCGCGTATTCTTCCACGTCCTCGCGCCCGACGATCCATTCGCGCCGCACGCCGGGAAGCCCGTCGCGCACGTCGCCGCGAAATTCGGGGTCGCCCCACAGCCCGCTTGCGTCGTAAACGCGCACCGGCGCATTAACTTCCAATTCATTCGTCAAGTGATTGCGCGTCGGCGTTAAACTGATCTCACGAAACGGCACACGCAATTTATGCTCTGTTGTGTTCTCAGTTGCGCCGTTTGATTCGACGTAAACTTTGCGTGAATTCGGTAATCGCACTTCGTTGCCGCGATCCCCGTCGCGCATCTCCTTCTCGTCCTTGTTGTCCATGTTTTCGCTCGTAAACTTTCTGACGGAGTTGAAGCCCCGTCCGCTAAAAGATTAAAAACCGCTCATCGTGCCGGAAGAGGACAACAAGCGGTTCTTCGCATCTCTTGGTTTCTCCCTTCGCCGGTATTAACCGTATCAGGTTCAAGGGGTCTCGCAAGATTGCGACTCTCAGCCTCGGCTTTACTAAAAAAGCTTTTAGGCTCCCCCGAAAAATTTTGTTCGTCAGTTTACTACATTAAATCCTTAATTTCAGATAACTGCTCAATTATTGCTGCCATAAATAATTTCCTCTCAGCCGCCGATGAAAGACATCGTGCGCTGCGGTTGAATGAAAGTCGGCGCGCCGATGTTATGTCCCTTTTCCTTTCGCCACACGACGCCGTGAATATAACTGATGATTTCATCTCGTGAAGCATCGCTCCGCATTACGTCGCGCAGAGAGTGTTCGACTTTCGAGAAGAGGCACGTTCTGATCTGCCCGTCGGCGGTGAGGCGAATGCGGGAACACGCGCCGCAGAAAGGTTCGGTCACAGAAGCGATGATGCCGATCTCACCCCTCGCGCCATCGGCGAAGCGAAAGCGCGAAGCCGTCTCCGAGCCGCGCTCAACTGCTTTGGCGACAAGCGGAAAACATTCGTTGATACGTTCTCTGATCTCGCGCCCCGATACGACCATCGCGCGCGACCAATCATGACCGGAATCCAAAGGCATGAATTCGATGAAGCGCATCGCAAGATTGTGCTCGCGCGCGAAGCGTGCCATCTCTACAATTTCATCATCGTTATGACCGCGCACGATCACGGAGTTGACTTTGATGGGGGCGAGTCCCGCCCGCTTCGCCGCGTAGATTCCTTCGAGCACGCGGTCGAGCACGTCTGTGCCTGTCATGCGCTTGAAGGTTTCGGGGCGTAAGGAGTCGAGGCTAATGGTGATGCGGTCAAGCCCCGCGTCTTTCAAATTTTGCGCGCGTTCAGAAAGAAAATAACCGTTTGTCGTGAGCGCAAGGTCTTCGACGCCTTCAATGTTTTTGATTTTAGCGACGAGCTTTTCGATGTCGCGGCGCAGCATCGGTTCGCCGCCGGTCAAGCGAATTTTGTTGACTCCCAAGCTCGCAAAAATCTCTACCGCCCGCTCGATCTCCTCGAAAGTGAGCATCTGTTCTTTCGGAGCCATCGGCGGTTCGCCGTGCGGCAGGCAGTAAAAGCAACGAAAATTGCAACGGTCGGTGACGGACACGCGCAAATCGCGTATCTGTCGCCCGTATGAATCTTTAAGTGTGCCGAGCATAATTTAAAATCGAGAGAATGAAACGCAGAATTGATTCCTTAACTGAATCAGTTTCGATCTGCTCTTCATGGTACGCTGCTTTGACGCGCGCCTCCAAGCCGCAAGAGCTCGACGAGTTTGAGATTTAATGAAACATCAGTATAAATCTGGCGCAAGATAATTCATAACCGCGAGCCGGATTTGCTCAACGGTAAAGTTTTCAGCTCGAAATTAAGTGAGCATAAACGACAAGGAAACGCCGGTCTTGACGGAAAGCGTTGATTATTCCATGTTCGCTAAACGACCCGCGCGTTTGCCGCTCATGCGGCAACACTGGGGCAAGCTGTTGTTTATGCACTGGACGATTCCGGTTAACATTCTCCGCCCGTTGGTTCCGCCGCGCTTAGCAATTGATACGTTTGAAGGCGCGGCGTACATCGCCATCGTGCCATTTACAATGTGGGGCATCCGACCGAGTTTCGCGCCCCGCGTGCCCGGCTTAAGCGCATTTCACGAACTCAATGTGCGCACTTACGTGCACCTCGACGGCGTACCCGGAGTTTGGTTTTTGTCTTTAGATGCAAACAACGCGGCCGCAGTTTGGGCGGCGCGCAACTTCTTTCATTTGCTTTACTTCAATGCTCGGATGACGCTTGAGCAGCGTGGACGTGAAATCGTTTACGCTTCACATCGCACGCACGCCAGCGCGCCTGATGCTGACTTTAAAGCGACGTGGGAATTTGGCGATTCGTTGCCACGGTCGCAGCCCAGCTCGCTCGAATTCTTTCTCACCGAGCGTTACTGCCTTTACGCTGCCGGAAAAAATAGACTTTATCGTTGCCGCGTGTTTCATCAGCCGTGGCAATTGCACAAGGCAAGGCTAGTGTCATACGAATCGAGCATGATCGAATCTCACAATCTGCCGACGCCGCACGGCGAACCGCTCCTGCACTACGCCGCCTCTTTAGAAACAAATATCTGGCGTTTAGAGCGCGTGTGATAAAAATTATCAGTAGCAAAAAAGAATCATTTAAGACTTGAGCGAGTCAAAAATAAATGAACAAAATTACAAGCGGCGAGCGCGCCGCGTTGATGATCGGGGCATGTATTATTTGGGGAAGCGTCGTAGGAACAGTTGTCGAAGCTTTGAACGAAAAGAATTAGAACGCCATGAATCTAAATTGCAAATTTATGCTTTGTCGTATTTGACGAATCGGTAACTCAATTTTTGCCCTTGCCCGCAGAATCTTTGTTTCCGCTCGCACGAGTGAGCAAAGCCGTCGCGTTGCGTTGAAGTCCGTGAAGCTTGGCGCGCTTGACGGGGCTACGGCGAAAGCGCGCGGCGTGTTCGTCAAGCGTGAGTTCAAGAACTTTAAGAAGTGGTAATGATGTTTCATCGAGGCGAGGCTCAAAAGCGGTTTCGGTCGTCGGCTGCTCGAAACGGTTCCAAGGACAAACGTCTTGGCAGATGTCGCAGCCGTAAAGCCAGCCTTGTTGGTTGGCGGCGACCCTTGCGGGCAATTCGTCCTGTCGTAATTCAATTGTGGCGTAAGAGATGCAGCGCGTTGAATCAACGACACGCGCTTCCGTGATCGCATCCGTCGGGCAGGCTTCGAGGCAGAGCGTGCACGTACCGCAATGATCTTCGATTGTTTCCGTATCGTACTCCAAATCTAAATTCAAAACGAGTTCGCCTAAGAAGACCCACGAGCCGTATTCGCGTGTGATCAGATTCGAGTGTTTGCCGACCCACCCCAAACCGGCGCGCACCGCCCACGCCTTGTCCATCGCGGGTTGCGCATCAACGCAAACTTTGCCTTCCGCCTCCGTCCATTGTTCTTTGATCCATAGAAGCAAGCGTTTGAGTTTCGCGCCGAGTACATCGTGATAGTCGTCTCCCCATGCGTAGCGCGAGATTTTGCCTTGTGTGGGATCGTCCGCGTGTTCGCGCGGCGTGTAGTAGTTAAGCGCGACGGAGACGACCGCGCGCGCATCGGGCAGGATGAGGCGCGGATCGGTGCGGCGCAGGAGACTTTCGCGGTCGCGCGCCATCCAATTCATCTCGCCATGAAATCCGCGCCGCAGCCATTCTTCCAAATGCGCGCGTTCTTCATCTAGGCTGACAGCTTGCGCGATCCCGACTTTGTGGAACCCTTCCGCCAAAGCCTGCGCCTTGATTTTGGCCGATCGCGCCGCAAGGCTCTCCGCATCCTGTTTGATGGTGAACATAAAACTTCGACTTCCAGTCGTTGTTAATTTTACACCTCGAAGAAAGTTTATCGAAGTATAGAGGCGAACAACGATTGAGAGCGCCTAACAAAACCCGACGATGTGTGCAGCGAAATGAGGGCAGGGACAAGCCCTGCCCCTACATCAACCACGGTTTTGTTAGGCGCTCTCAATCTTTTGTGAATTTTGATGCTTCGCGGCGAGTAGTTTCGGGAGACGAAAATAAAAGTGTTTGTGAGGCTTGCGCCGGAGCGCGGCAAACCGTTAATCTTGAAAGCGTGGCGGCTCGGCCGCTTTCCCCGCCGTCAAATTTGTTTGAAGCTTCCCCCCGCGCTTCATTTCCCAGAAATCGTTGCCAACAAAAATTCTTGATTCCTCCGCCTAAACCATTCACCGAACATTTAAGGAACTAACCCGCAGTGCAAACTAACATCACTCTGCCGCGAAACGAGCGAAGCGTGAAAGACGAGCAGACGCTTAAAAATCAAACCGGACAACTTCTCTTCATTGGATTGCCCGGAACGCGGCTTGATCGCCGCGCGCGCGAGTTGCTCTATGAAGTGCAGCCGGGCGGCGTGATCCTCTTCGGTCGCAACATTGAATCGCCCGCCCAAGTCGCCAACCTTACAACGCAGATACGCGACGCGCTCGACCACCGCGTAATTATCGGCATTGATCAGGAAGGCGGCTTAGTTGATCGCTTCCGCGCGATCTGCGAGCCGATGCCTTCGGCGAAAGCGGTTCGCAATGCCGCGAGTTCCGCCCTCGCTGAAAAGTTCGGCGAACTGTCGGCGCGTACCCTGCGTCTGCTCGGACTCAATATGAACTTCGCGCCCGTTTTGGATTTAGGCGGCGACAACGAAGAGAACGGTTTGCGCGCCCGCACCTTCGGCACCCAACCTTCAGTCGTTTCGCGCCTCGCCGGAGCTTACCTTGACGGGCTTCAGCGCGCGCGCGTCGTCGGCTGCGGCAAACACTTTCCCGGACTCGGCGGATCGCAAGTTGATTCACACCGGCGGCTTCCCGTCGTTACACACTCGTGGCAACTGATTTTCGAGCGCGACCTCGTGCCGTTTATGGATTTGATGTTTCACCGTCCGGGCGAGCGTCTGCATTCGATCATGATCAGCCACGCCGCGTTTCCTGAAGTCTCCGAATTCTTGCAGGAATGGTTTCGACGCACTCAGGAACTTCCCGCACTCGACTCGCTTCATCAACTGCCCGCGACCGTCAGCAACAACGTTGTGATGCGACTTCTGCGCCAAGCCCTGCGCTTTCAGGGACTGATCATCACCGACGACATGGAAATGGGCGCGGTCGTCCAAACGCTCTCGGTCGCGGAAGCGAGTCTTCGCGCCATCGAAGCCGGATCGGACATGATCTTGATCTGCGAACAGGAAGCAAACTTCGTCGCCGCGCGCGATCTCATTGTCGAAGCCGTGCGCGAGGGGCGCGTTTCTCCCGTCGCGCTCGATAAAGCTTCGGAGCGCATTGACCGCGTGCTTAAACTCGCAGGGGAGGCCGAGCCGTTTGACGCTGACGAATTTGACAATGTATGCCGCGAGATCGCAAAGTTGAAAGACGAATTAAAATCGGCGGAAGACACGGGCGAATACACGCCGCCCTACGGCACGGGGGAAGGCGACGAGCGGCGTTCATCAAATTTCTAAGAGTATGATTGTCGAAGAGTTCATTGTCACGCCGTTTCAACAAAACGCGCGCCTCGTTGCGTGCGAGAAAACCCGTCAGGCGATCTGCATTGATCCCGGCGAGCCGACGCCCGCGATTATTGAAACGCTCGAACGCCGTAAGTTGCATTTGCAGTCCATCGCGCTGACGCACGCGCACATGGATCACATCGGCGGCGTGAGTTGGCTTAAAAAGTTGCAACCGGAAGCCGAGATTATTCTGCACGAAGCGGATGCGGCGAGTTACTACGCCTTGCCTGAACAACCCGCGTGGTTAGGTATTCCGCGTTCGCAGTGGGCGATGTTCGGCGTCGAATATGAACGTCCGCCTGCGATTGATCGCGTTTGGACTGAGGGGGAAATTTACCGGGTCGGTGAGTTGAGTTTTAAGGTGCTGCATTGTCCCGGACACGCACCGGGTCATGTCGTGTTGTTTGAAGAGCGGAAGCGAACGGCGATTGTCGGCGATTGTCTTTTCGCAGGTTCAGTCGGAAGAACCGATCTGCCATTCGGCTCGATGGAACAGTTAATGGATTCGCTCATCAATAAAATTGTGCCGCTCGGCGACGACGTGCGCGCCCTGACGGGACATGGCGCAAATACCTCGATCGGACATGAGCGGCTCACGAATCCATTTCTTACCGGAGCTTATGTTTTGTGATCGCTTAACACAAACGGAGGATAGACAGCAGAAGTTCAACAAATTTTCTCGTACTTCATCCTTCCGCCCTCCGCCTTCCTACTTTGCTTCCTACACGCCCTCTTTTTTATTCTCAGGATTGTGCAAGTTGATGTCTTTGATCTTGCCCCATTCCTCTCGCGCCTCGCCGCTCAGTTGGCTCGGCAGGGTGTCAACGGGTATCGCGTAGCGGGTGCAGAATTCGCGCCATAAAACGAAACGCGCGTCGAGTTGTCCCGTTTCGGGATTGACCGGATCGGCGACCGGAGCGGCTGGCGCTGTTGCGGCCGGTGTCGCCGAAGCGTTTACGTCAGGCGATGTCGTTGTTGCTGCTACTGCCGCTGCCTCAGTCGCCACCTGTGCCGCCGCTTGCGCGGCGGCGGCGGCTTGCGCTGCTGCTTCCGCCGCCTGCGTTGCTGCTGTCGCCGCGTCTACAGCGACAGGCGTTTGTACATTCTGTTTCTCTTCAGCCACCGCTTGATTCTCCTTAAAAGTTAAACTCTCACGCGGAGAGACTCGCTCTCACACGAAACACTCTCTGCCGGACGTTTAAGCGATTGTGATCTCTTCGGCCAAGTACACATCTTGAATCGCGTTGAGCATCGCCACGCCGTCTTTCATCAGACGCTGAAAAGCTTTGCGCCCTGAAATCAAACCCATGCCGCCGCCGCGTTTGTTGACGACGGCCGTGCGCACTGCCTGTTGCAAATCGGTATCGCCCTTCGATTCGCCGCCGGAGTTAATCAATCCGCAACGCCCCATGTAGCAGTTCGCTACTTGATAGCGGACGAGATCAATGGGATGGTCGGTCGTCAACTCTTCGTAAATCTTTTTGCTCGTCTTGCCGTAAGGCGCATCCTTCGCCAGATTCAAAACATTGTAGCCGCCGTTTCTGATTGGCAGTTTCTGTTTGATGATGTCTGCTTGAATCGTCACGCCCAAGTGATTCGCCTGACCCGTGAGATCGGCCGCTTCGTGCATGTCGCCGGATTCGTGTTTGAACTTCGAGTTGCGCAGGTAGCACCAGAGAATCGTGGCCATGCCAAGCTCGTGTGCGTAGGCGAAGGCTTCGCTGATCTCCTTGATCTGCCGCGTAGATTCTTCCGAAGCGAAATAGATCGTTGCGCCGACGGCGACCGCGCCCATGTCCTTCGCTTGATCAATCGTGCCAAAGAGAACTTGGTCGAACTTGTTCGGGTAAGTCAAAAGTTCGTTGTGGTTAATCTTGACGATGAACGGAATCTTGTGCGCGTAGCGGCGCGCAACGATTCCGAGCACGCCGAAGGTTGAAGCGACGGCATTGCAGCCGCCCTCAATCGCAAGGCGCGCGATATTATCGGGATCGAAATACTGCGGGTTCGGCGCGAACGAGGCTCCCGCAGAGTGTTCGATGCCTTGGTCAACGGGCAGGATCGAAAGGTAGCCCGTCCCGGCGAGGCGACCGTTACTGAAGAGCGTTTCGAGCGCGCGCAAGACGGGCACGGGGCGATCCGATTGCGCCCACACCCGGTCAACGAAATCCGCGCCGGGCAATTGAAGTTGATCTTTAGGAATGGTCTGTGACGTGTATTCGAGCAGCGACCGCGCCTCGTCGCCCAAGAGTTCTTCGATGCGCTCAATCGTCACCCCTTCGCGTTTAAGTTCGGTCGCCATAGCGGTTTCGACCTCCTCCATTATCAGAAATGATTGCAGGCAAATCCACGTGTTGAAACGAAAAAACGGATACGAATTATAGCACGAGTGAAGCAAGGTTTGCTCGCCAGCCTGCTTGTTTCAGCGAGCGAAAATAGAAGTTGGGGCTAGAGTCGTTAAAGCGGATAATTTCTTAACAACTTTAGCAACTCAGCATACAAGTTAGAGTGGCGCATGTTGAAGCGCCACTCACATTCTTTCAAGTGCAAATAAAAAGTATGCGGCGCAATCCCATGAAACTTCTGCAAACGATGCTTGGCGTAACTCCAAAACGATTCGATCCCGTTGATATGATGCGTGCCTCTGGCGAACTCATTCTTGCCATGATGCACTCTGTAATGCTTCGCGTAACCGACATCAACGAGTCCATCATAACCGCGCCAGCCGTCCGAGTGGATGACCGTCTCCGGCTCGATACGCCCGCGAATAATCGCCTGCAACGTAGCTTTCGAGCAATTGGGGACGATCTCTGTATAGACTTTGCCCTGTCGCTTCAACAGCCCGAAGACCGGCGTCTTGCCCGCTGCCCCTCGCCCGCGCTTGCCCCTCACGCGCCGCGCACCGAAATAACATTCATCAACTTCTACCTCGCCCGAAAATGGCGACGCGCGCTCACACTCTTCGGCGATGCGCTGACGAATCTTAAGAAAGATCATCGTGACCGCTTTACGTCTGATGGTGGTCAACTGCGCGACATCAGTGGCATTGAAATCCATCGCAAAGTAACGCCCCAGTTGGCGAAATTTAGGTTCGGAAATTCGGGAACGCGCATAGTAGCGGTTACGTCTTTCCATTCGAGTAGTTTAGCACCTTCCATTTAGTGCTTAACGACTCTAGACCCTTTGAAAAAACGCCCCGTGCTCCGCTCTCCATCTCACGGATGTCGGCGGGCGTCTGGCACGGGGCGTTTTAATTTGACGCTTTGAGGGGGTCGGAAGAGAAACGCTTATGCGAAATAAAAGCATTCAACTGAAAAAATCAAGTTGCCTGTCAGCATTTGCTGCCTTCCTTTTAGTGGCTTCGGCCGCCGTCTTTTTCTCATCGTCCTACGCACAACAGCAAACGAGCCAGCCCGCGCGCCCGCGTCGCGCCGTGCCGCAACCGACAGTGATAAACCAAACTTCTCCGCGCCCGACTCCGACGCCGCCCGCATCGCAAAACGACCGACTGCCTTTGCCGCCGCCGCCGCCGCCTCCTCCTGCCGCTCCAACGCCAATCCCATCGCCCACGCCGCCCGAAGGCGAGGATGTTGATC
>JACCYN010000051.1 GCA_013696465.1 Pyrinomonadaceae bacterium | reverse complement strand
GAGAGCGTGCGCCACGTCTGGCTCGCCACTTCGCCGCGTTGCACGAGACGTAGCACCTCGTCTTGTCTGTCTGCGTCGAGAGTGATGAAGCCGCTTCCGTACAGCTCCCGCGCGCTTTCGTCCAAACCTTGTAGCCCGCGCCGGTAAGCGTCCTTGTCAGGCGGCATTGTGTTGTAACGCCAGCCGTCGGACGTGTTCTCGGCGAGTCGCCTGTCAATGCAAACGGCGACATTGATTTCAGGCGTTCGCTCCGGTTGCGGGAGGAGTCGCGCGCAGACGGCACGGAGCGTAAGGAAGGATGCTTCGTCGAAGAAGCGGAGTACATAACAGTCGTCATCATCAAGCCGTGCGCGCAAAGCTTTGCGCGTCGGTTCGGTCACAAGATCGGTTTCGAGCAACGCGCGGACGGTGCCGGGTAGGTAACTCATAAACGCGGAACGATGAACGCAGAACGATGAACGAAAAACCTGTCCTTAGCTCATCGTTCCGCGTTCATCGTTAATCCTTTCTTTCAGTCGCTTGATAGTTTGCCGCCGGTCACATGCACGAGGCTGCCCGTCATAAAGCTGCCATCTTCGGAAGCGAGAAGCACGTAGGCGGGCGCGAGTTCTTCGGGCTGACCGGGACGCTTCAAGGCGACTTCGTGCCCAAAATTTTCGACTTCTTCCGGCGGCATCGTGCCCGGAATGTTCGGCGTCCACACGGGACCCGGAATGACGGCGTTGACGCGAATGCCGCGCTCGCCCAAGTTGAGCGCGAGCGATTTCGTGAAGGCGGCGATGGCTCCCTTCGTCGCGCAATAATCCACGAGTATCGGGTTGCCGACGAGTCCGACGATGCTGCCCGTGTTAATTATGCAATCGCCTTCTTTCAAGTGCGGCAGGGCGGCTTGAGCCATGTAGAAGTAGCCATAGATGTTCGTCTCAAACGTGCGGTGCAATTGTTCTTCCGTAATGTCGGCAAACTTCTTTTGCGCCATTTGATACGCGGCATTGTTGACTAACACATTTAAGCCGCCGAACTTTTTCACTGTTTGCGCAATTGCATCACGGCACGCTTGCGAGTCGCGCACGTCCGCTTTGATAACGAGACATTTGCCCCCGCGCTCTTCAATCATCCGGCGCGTCTCTTCGGCGTCGCTCGTGTTCTCATTGTAGAGAATCGCCACACTCGCACCTTCCAGCGCAAACGCGACGGCGACGGCGCGACCGATGCCTGAATCGCCGCCCGTCACGAGCGCCACTTTGCCCTGCAACTTGCCCGCCGCTTTGTAGTTCGACAAGTCGCTGTCGGGTTGCCGTTTCATGTCCGACTGCTTCGCCGGATACGGCAGTTGCTCGGCTTCGATGTCTTCGGCTTTGGGACGCTTCTCATCTTTGCTGTTCATCCGAAATCTCCTTGAAAGCGCGCGTGATTTATGCGCGTGGGTAAAAATTAAACTCCGGTTGCAGAATTATTCTCTCATGAGAATCCCGGTGAGCGAACTTTAACTTTAACCGCTCCAAGCCGTCTAACTCATATAAGCGGATGTGTTGGAGTTTTATTCCCGCAGGAGGAATCGGAGTCAGTGTCAAATGAATTTGACGCTCCGAAAACGCGGTGTTCTCAACTCTTTGAGAGAGTATAAAGGCTATTGCGGGGCGGCGCGTTAAGGTGAGGAATGGAATAACCGGGCGAGTCTCGGTGATTAATAATCAACTCGGTGGTACGGGTGCTTCGGTCGGAGCCATGATTGAAAGCTTAAGAAAGCATTGGCGCGAATACTTGATGGAAGCAGCGGGACTCGGTGGCTTTATCATCGGCGCGAGCCTGCTTACCGTGCTGCTCGAACATCCCAATCTGTTCGTGATGGAAAGTTGGTTTGGTTCTCACCCGCTCTTGCGGCGCGCCCCGCTTGGCATAGTTATGGGCGCTTATATCGCGCTCTTCGTTCATTTGTGCGGCGAGCGTTCCGGCGCGCACATCAATCCGGCGGTGACTTTGAGTTTTCTGCGAATCGGAAAGATAAGAATTTGGGATGCGGCGTTTTACGTTTTCGCGCAGTTTACGGGAGCGACGCTCGCGGCATTGTTGATGACAGCGATACTCGGCGAGCTGTACGAACATCCAGCAATTCATTACGTGACGACAGTTTCGGGCACGGGAGCGAACGGTGTTCAGAAGGCATTTATCGCGGAGTTTATTATCTCGTTTGTCTTAATGTTAGTGCTGCTGATAGCCATCAACTCGAAGCGTCTGGAGAAATATGCGGGAGCGCTCGCCGGTTTATTGATTGGAATTTATATCATCGTCGAGACTCCGTATTCGGGCATGAGTCTCAATCCGGCGCGCAGCTTCGGCTCGGCTTTCGCCGCCGGAGATTGGACGGACTTGTGGATCTATTTCACCGCGCCCGTGCTGGCGATGCTGATGGCATCCGAAATCTTTTTGTGGCTAAAGAGAATTTGGATGCACAAGACTTCGTGGCACAAGGAGAGTCCGACGCATCCCGTAAAGTAATTATCAACTTCCTAACCGCGCCGCTTTGCCCCTTATAATTAACGGCACAGTCAGACAGGTGATAAAATGTCAACTATTGTTCAAATTATTGATGATCCTCGGAGTTGCGCTGAAATGTTGGAAGACGAAGAGCGTGTTAAGAAAATGCTACGCCGCGCAGTGCGGACGGAAGTTGCTTCTCCGGCTTTGAGGGCGAAGATTCAGGAGCGGATTCGCGCCAAGCACACATTCAACTTCTTCCCGCTGACAAAAGGACGGGCGGCGATTGCGGCGTGCCTTCTCGTCGCACTCGGTCTCGGCGCGTGGATCGTTGGCGCATCATTTGAACGCGGAGAAACTGCGAACGCGATTGTCAGTTCCGAATCCAACTTGACGCTTTCCGATGGGACGAAGCGAATCTTGAACATCGGACTCGGCGACCATCTGCATTGCGCCGTTGACAATCGTTTCACGGTTGGGCATCTCGGCTTTTTGTTCCGCGATCTCGAAACTCAACACGCCGGTCTGAGGCATCTCATCGCAGAGAAGATGGGCGACGCTTACAAAATAATTGGTGCGCATCGCTGCGAGGACGGCGGGCGCGAATTTGATCACATCATTCTGCGCCGCGAAGAGGCGATAATCTCGCTCGTCGTGACGGCGAAAAGAGACGACGAATCTTTCGCGTCAGAACCCGGCGCCCCGCAACTTCAAGCGGCGGGCGCGGCGCTTTATGCCGGACAGACAAACGGCTACACGGTGACAGGCTTTGAATCCCGCGACCATCTCGCCTTCATCGCGTCGAACCTTCCCGCAAATGAAAATCTACGCCTCGCCGCAAGCGTCGCTCCCTTTGTGCGCGACTACCTCGCCCGCTCGGAAACGGCGAGCGCAAGCGCGAAACGACGAACATGATGTACGTTCAATTTCGCCTTTTTGCTACCCGCTCCGCCCGCTTTCCCTCACCAAACTAACTTCCGCGCAAGTCACAAGCGTAAGTCACAAGCGTAAGTCCGCGCAGAAATTCCTCGTCTCGTTGGAATAAATACCTCGATCAAGCGGATACAAATAAGGACAGCAAGCAATCGAATTAGAATTAAAGCGCGGCGAACGGCAGAGCGGCCGGAAGCGTCTAAACACGGCAAGTATTCCATCATGCCGCCAACGCCACGCGCCGAACCAACGCAGTTTTTATGGAGGAAATTTTTTACGATGAACCGACACACTCTCAACCTCGCCGTCTTTGCTCTCGCCGCCGTGGTTCTCACCGGCGCGGCTTTGTCTTGGGCGAATGCGCAGAGAAGAAATAACCGGAAAACTTCCGCCGCCACCGCGCAACTGCAGAATCGCGCGGAAGCCGCGACGGATGAATCCGGCGCACCCGACACGCGCCGCGACGTTTTCATCTCAGCCCGCCGCGCTCCAAACGCCGCTAAATTTGGCGAAGGAACGTGGCTCAACTCCCAACCGACGACGCTCGAAAATTTGCGCGGGCGCGTCGTCCTCGTGGATTTCTGGACGTTCGGCTGTTACAACTGCCGCAATACCTTGCCGACTTTGAAGCGGCTTGACGCGCAATATCGGAATAAAGGTTTAACCATCGTCGGCGTCCACGCGCCGGAGTCGGATTACGAGAAAGGCATCGAAAACGTGCGCGAAGCCGTGCAAAGGCTCGGCATCAAATATCCGGTTGTGACGGATAACGATTACGCGACGTGGCGCGCGTATGGAGTGCAGGCGTGGCCCACCGTCGTGATTCTCGATAAGCAAGGACGCATCAGATTCACGCACATCGGCGAGGGCTATTACGAGCAGCAGGAACAGATCATTCAGAAGTTGCTTGCCGAAACGGATGTTGCGACGAGAACAGCAGAAGATAAAACGGATTTAAGTCAACAAAGAGGTGTGAACATGGAGGAGAGGGTAGTTAAAAGTGAAGAAGAATGGCGCGCGGAGATGACTCCGCAACAGTTCCACGTGATGCGCGAGAAAGGCACGGAGCGGGCGTTCACGGGCGAGTACGACGCTTCCAAGAAACACGGCATGTATGTTTGCTCGGCGTGCGGCAATCCATTGTTTTCGAGTGAGGCGAAGTTTGACTCAGGAACAGGTTGGCCTAGTTTTTATCAACCCGTCAGCGAGCAAAGTGTGGGCGAACACGTTGATCAGGCTTACGGCATGACGCGCACGGAGGTCGTCTGTGCGAGGTGCGCTTCGCATCTCGGTCACGTCTTTAAGGACGGTCCGCGGCCGACCGGCTTGCGCTACTGCATGAACTCCGTTGCGCTCAAACTCAACGAGAATAACAGCGGGCAGAATTGACATTCGACTTGACAGCAGAGGTGTGATAGATGGAAGCGACTACGACAAATATGAATGGCGAGAGAGAAAAGGCGACTTTCGGCGCGGGTTGTTTCTGGGGAGTTGAAGTCGCGTTCCGCGAAGTTAAGGGCGTAACGGACGTGGCAGTTGGCTATTCCGGCGGAAACATGGAGAACCCGACCTACCGCGATGTGTGTACGGGCAGGACGGGACACGCCGAAGTGGTCGAGATTCAGTATGACCCCGCGCAGGTAAGTTACGAAGGACTACTAGGCGTGTTTTGGGAGAACCACGACCCGACGCAACTCAATCGGCAGGGGCCGGACACCGGCACGCAATACCGCTCCGCGATCTTCTATCACACGGAGGAACAGAGAAAGGCGGCGGAAGAATCAAAGCGCGCGTTGGAAGAAAGCGGACGCTTTCGCCGCCCCGTCGTGACGGTAATCGAACCCGCCTCCGCGTTCTACCCCGCCGAAGAGTACCATCAGCAATATCTCGCCAAACGTGGTTTGGCAAGTTGTCACGTTTAATTGCTCGGGCAGTGTAGGAAGAATTAAGGGATTTCAATTCAACCTAAAGCGCGAGAGCGAACGGTTAAACGGTCAATAATGAACGGTAAGTCTTGCCGTTCATTATTGACCGTTCACTTTCTTACATCATTTCGGCAAACCGCTTCCAGCACGGCGGCGAGTAGTTAAGTGGGAAGAACGCAGCTACACCGAACGCAAGGGAGGCACTGCATGTCGAAGACCATCGTCAGCATCGTTCAAGCGAGTCCCGTCTTTATGAACCTCAATGCGAGCGTTACTCGCGCTGTAGGGTTGATTGAACAGGCGTGGCGTAAAGGCGCGAAACTGATTGCCTTCGGTGAGACGTGGCTGCCCGGCTATCCGGCTTGGCTCGACCACTCACCGCACGCCGCGCTCTGGAATCATGAGCCGACGCGCGAAGTGTTCGCGCAACTGCGGCGCAACAGCGTCGTCGTGCCGGGTAAGGAAACAGAGACGCTCGGCGAAGTCGCCCGCGAACTCGGCGTTGTGGTCGTCATCGGCGTCAACGAACGGGTTGATGAGGGAGCGGGCAACGGCACGCTCTACAACTCGCTGCTGACCTTTGGAGCAGACGGAACTCTTCTTAATCACCACCGCAAACTCGTTCCGACTTACACGGAGCGGCTGGTCTGGGGGCAGGGTGACGCGGCGGGACTCGAAGCCGTCACGACTTCCGCCGGGCGCGTCGGCGGACTTGTTTGTTGGGAACACTGGATGCCGTTGGCGCGGCAGGCGATGCACACTTCGGGCGAGCATATCCACGTCGCCGTCTTCCCTACCGTCCACGAAATGCACCAGATCGCGAGCCGTCACTACGCCTTTGAGGGAAGATGTTTCGTGTTGGCGGCAGGTCTCCTGATGAAGGCGGGAGATTTGCCTGCCGGACTTACGCCGGCGAGTGAGTTGGTTAATACGCCCGAAAAGTTTTTGCTGCGCGGCGGGAGTTGCATCATCGCGCCGGATGGAAGTTACGTCGTCGAACCCGTCTTCGATGAAGAGTTAGTCATCACCGCCGAACTTGATTTGACGTTGATTGATAAAGAGAAAATGACGCTTGACGTGACAGGTCATTACTTTCGTCCCGATGTGTTCAACCTCGAAGTTAATCGAGGCACGCGCCGCATGGCTTGAGGCGCGTGATCATCTTGCAAATTGGAGTTCGTACTCGTCGAGTTCCGCGCTTGATGTCCCGCCGTCTTCGTCCGCATCTATCTTTTGCAATTCTTGAAAGGCGAGAATCTCCGCCATGTCCACGACGTAGCGCACGCGCTCAGCCCCGACTTCAATGCGCGCGAAGGATGATGAAGAAGCACGATTCGATCAATGTCCTCGGTCGAGTACTACGGACTGACGGCGACATGCAATCGCTTCTCTTCGTCGCGCCACGTTGCGACGTTCGTCATATCAATCGCGCGGGCGATACACTTTGCCGTTAATTTACCCGTTGAGCGGACATGCAAAGCGGCAAGCATGGCTGTAAAGCTATTGGCACAACCATGCTTGCCGCTTTGCTCGTTACTCCCGACCGAACCTGCGGCGATACTCGCCGGAGTTGACGAAGGCTTCGACGATCTGCGCCCGCCTTAGGCGGCGAATTGCGACATCAGCGTTGCGAACGTCCTCGCCGACTACACTGACGCTGTTCAGCCTGTCGAGCCAGAAGTTGAAGCCCGCTTGATCCGGCTCGCGGCGCAAGTACCCGAAGTATTCCATCAGCACGAACGCCTCGTTGAACAGCCTGTTGAAGACCGCTCTGGTATCCCCCACCCTGAGCAG
>JACCYN010000067.1 GCA_013696465.1 Pyrinomonadaceae bacterium | reverse complement strand
GACGACGCCCATGTACTGATTGATGTTGGCAGCCGTCCACTGACCGAATTTTTGCGCGCCCGCCGGCTTTAAGGTGAACGCGATCTGGTAATCGTCTGCTCCTCCGGCGCGTCCTGTCACGGCTTCCATCGCCGGACTCTCCTTCGTGATGCTGTTCATGCTCTTTTACTATCGCGGTTCGGGCGTCAACGCGGTGCTCGCTTTGCTCCTAAACATGATCTTGACAGTGGCTGCGCTCGTTGTCTTCGACGCTGCGTTGACGCTGCCCGGCATCGCCGGATTGATTTTAACCATCGGCATGGCCGTTGACTCAAACGTGCTGATCTTCGAGCGCATCAGAGAGGAATTGCGCACGGGGAAAACCGTCGCTTCGTCGGTTGAGCAAGGATTTTCACGCGCGTTCGTCACGATCATTGATACGCACGTAACGACGATCATCTCGTCGCTGTTTCTCTTTATCTTCGGCACAGGTCCGATTCGCGGCTTCGCTGTGACGCTTGTGCTCGGCCTCCTTATCAATTTGTTTACGGCCGTCTACGTTTCGCGCACGATCTTCATCTGGCTTCTCAGCCGCCGGAGCGGGCGCGTCGAATCACTCAGTATTTGAAGCAAGTGATGGATGACGGGTAAAAGGATCGAAACTTTTTAGCTCGTCACTCGTCACTCGTCACTCATTACTTATTTGTTATGATCCAACTCTTAAAAGACGTTAATGTTGATTGGCTCGCCCGCCGTCGCATATTTATTTTTATTTCAGTCGCACTGTTGCTCGCCGGACTCGCTTCGGCCGTTGGGCGGCAACTCACGCCCGGCGGGACGGACGCCTTTAACCTCGGCGTTGATTTCAAAGGCGGCACAGTTGTCACCGTCCGGTTCAAACAACGCCCTTCCGATGACGCCATTCGCAGCGCGCTTTCGCAAAACAATTTGGGCGATTCGATTGTCCAGTCAACTGACCGGGCGGACGAAGTGCTGATCAAAGTTGCGCAGCAGGGAGCGGGCAGCACGCCGCAGGACGCGGCGCAGGTTGACGCCGGGCGCAGTCGCGTTGCAAGTGTGCTGGCAAATTTAGGCCCGCAGGCGGGGGCAGAAATCGTCGGCACGGAAGCGGTCGGCGCGGTGGCAGGCGTGGCGCTGAGGAATCAGGCGGTGACGGCGACGCTTTTGGCGCTCGTCGGCATTCTCGTCTACATCTCGATGCGTTTCGAGTGGACGTATGGGGCGGCGGCCGTGATCGCCGTTTTTCACGACGTGCTGGTGACGCTCGGTTTCTTCTCGATCTTTCAATGGGAAGTAAGTCTGACCGTAATCGCCGCGCTCTTAACACTCGTCGGCTTTTCCGTCAACGACACTATCGTGACCTTCGACCGCATTCGTGAGAACTTGCGCCTTAACCGCCGCGAGTCGCTCTACAAGATTGCGAACGACGCGGTTAATCAAACGCTTTCGCGCACCGTGATCACGGCTGGGCTGGTGTTCTTGTCGGTGCTCGCGCTGGTGTTGTTTGGCGGCGAGGTGTTGCGCGGCTTTTCGCTCGCGCTGTTCGTCGGCGTGATCGTCGGCACTTATTCGACAATCGCCATTGCCGCGCCGATCATGGTGTGGTGGCAGCAGCGCGTGGAGGCTGGGAACGCGGCGGGGCGCACTCTGCCCGCGAAGGCGACGCCGACCTCACGCCGCGTAACAACGACCCGCTCAAACGTCGCTCCGCGCAACCGTCCGAGCGCGACCCGCTCCTGAAAGAGACGCGAACAAAAAATTACTCTTGACTTAAAGAGACGTTCGGGAATAGACTGCGCGTGTTGCTGGCCAATTGAATACGGAAGCATAAACGCACCCGGCGGTTTTACGTTTTTCACTAACGGGAACGGACGGGGAGCGTTGTGCGTGTCGCATCCATGCGGCTTGCTCCATTTCTGTTCACTCTCGCAGTGACCGGGACGTGCGCTTTTCTAGACAGGCGCGTATCAAGCCCCAAGTCCATGCGTCGCTGCTTCCATAAATTTTAAGATTATTAAAAGATCAAGCGGACGCTGAAGCAGACCAGACGTTTAAGTTGGCAGTATTCCAAGATTTTAAGTTTCCTGATCCACTTGGCACCGGAATTAGGGAGGGTAACGAAAGTGTTTGAATCTTCGTTAGTTGAGTCCGGCTCACACAAGCAAGACTACGCCCGCAAGGGGTCGTTCTTCGCCGGTACACTGATTATTTATGTCGTGCTTCTATTGAGCGCCTTCGTCGCGCTCGTGTATGCATATGACGCGAGCTTGAATAATCAGAACATGGAACTTCTCGCGGAACTCGCGCCGCCCGTGATGGCGGACGAGCCGCCACCGCCGCCGGAGCCGGAGCAGCAGCAACGGCAGGCACCTGCAACTCAGCCGGAAGTGGCGATGCGCACGCAATTGCTTGCGCCGGTTGACGCCCCGAACCCACCGCGTGAAGTTTCCGTCGTGCGCAACACCGTTGCCGCCGTCCCGCGAAGCGGCGCCGTGCTCGGCAACCGGGACGCTGATCCGGTAAGCGCGGGCGGTCCTGTCGGCCCGACGACTAGCGGTGGTGGCCCTCCGGGCCCGCCCGCTGCGCCTCCCGGCGCTCCGCCTCCGCCTCCGCCGCCACCGAAGCCCACGCCTCCGCCCCGCCGCGCCCCGATTTCAAAGGGCGTCTTGACGGGAAGCGCGACCAGCCGCGTCACGCCGCCTTACCCGGCAGCAGCGAGAGCTGCGAACATCGCGGGAACGGTCGTCGTGCAGATTACGGTTGACGAATCGGGGAAAGTGGTTTCCGCCTCGGCCGTGAGCGGCCCCGGCCTCTTGCGCCAAGCGGCGGTGCAGGCGTCCTACGGATGGCGCTTCTCGCCCACGCAGCTTTCGGGGCAGCCCGTTAAAGTTACCGGCACCATTTCGTTCAACTTTACACCGTAAGCGTTCGGCGCGCGGGGAGAATTGCGGCGTTTGAAGAGCACGTTAACTCAACTGTTCTTCTCGTCGCATCTCAAAATTTCAACCTTCGTTTAGCAATTTAAAACCTTTGGAGGGTTTACAGAGATGATGTTATTGACAAGCCTTCTCGGAACGAAAGCGTTCGGGTTCCTTTTCTTTCTCTTGCAGGAAGCAAGTGCCGAAGATAATTTAGCCGACGCCTTCAGCTACACACACATGC
>JACCYN010000294.1 GCA_013696465.1 Pyrinomonadaceae bacterium | reverse complement strand
GTTGGTCATCGCAACCTCCGGCTTCAGTCTCCTTCGCGCTCCCGCTCGATGTCGCGCCGCCGTATGTTGTGGCTTTTTGGTGGTTAGCTATTTTGAGAGATTGGAACGGAGGCTGAGGGACTCGAACCCCCAAGCGCTTTCGCGCGGCAGTTTTCAAGACTGCTGACTTACCAATTAGCCTAAGCCTCCACAAAAAGGTTCGCCGACAATATACCGCACGCGCTTCGCTCCTCTCAACTACGATTGACGTGAAGATTTCGTGGTGTGATCTTTTAGTGCGACCGCCGCGCCTGACTTTAATCGGGCTGCGCGTCCGTCGCTTCGTCTTCTAAAATCAAGAGAGCCGTCACGCCGCCGCCCGACGAAACATTGCAGAGCGATGACGACGACAGGCGCACGATGCCGCCGTGAGCTTTGTTGAGAAAAAGAAACGGATCAAAGTCAACGAGCAGTTCTTCCCACCGGAGTACGTCTGTGAACTCAGGCATCAACTCTTTGCGCACAGCTACGCGCTGTTGCACGACGAACGATTCTTCGAGCGCACGCGCGATGTGCGCGTCCCATTCGGCGTCGGTCACTTCCGCGCCGAGCACAACACCGTGTCCACCGTAGTCGTCGTTCGGCTTTAAGACCATCTCTTCGCGTTTGCGTTTAATCAGATCAATTAAATCATGTTCCGCGTTCTCAAAGATCGTTCTCCTTCTCCTCACGTTGCGCGTCCAAGGAATGCATCGGCTGATGCAGTCGAGTTGCTCGCGCGTGAAAAGATGAGAAAAGCGTTCGTCGCTTAAAACGCTGAAGCTGGCTTTCTTGTGTGCCACCTTGGTGCGAAACGAATTGGCGATGCAAACTTTTCCTTCCGCATAGGCGCGCGCGACGGGGTGCGTCTCATCAAACTTCGCCAAAAATTCGTGAATGATCACGCGCTTGTAGAGAATGTCAATCTCGAAATCACCAACTGCGAGCCGACCATTTTCGTAACGCAGATCATGCGGATCGGCGATCACAGTCTGATAGCCTTCCGCCTCAAAGATTCTTTTCAGAACGTGAAACTCGTTCTCGGTCGCAACGCCCTTCCAATCAACAATCGCAATGTTCGGCCGCTCTTTCGTTTCGCCGCGCTTGCTGCTCCATTCGCGGTACGCGCCGAGCAATGCGGGCAGGATTTGACGGTGCGGCTGCGGTCGCCAATGTGGAAAGCGTTGCAAAAACTCTTTCATGTGGGGCAGATCGTAGAAGACATTCTCCGACAGCACGCCGTCGGTTAATCCGGCTGGACTCTCCGCGTTGTATTCGAGAAACTTGAAATCTGTTTCGGTGAGAAAAGCGTCGAGACGGCTGTTGACGCAGAGAGGACTGTAGCCGGGATCAATGCCCGCGAAGGCGATCTCCTTTTCGGTTAAACCCAATTCGCTCATCACCGCGTCGTCTTCGAGCGCGCGCGCCACAAGGCGTTCCATCGCCTGCGCAATTGTTTCGGCCGCTTCCGTGATCTCGCGGTAACGCGCACGCGGCAAGAGGAACGGGCGAAGGTACGAGCAGATCGGGCGGTCGCCGTGCAGGAGTCCCTGCTCGCGTTGACGGGCGCGCAATTCGTCGAACAGTTCGGGCGTCAGTTCGGGAGCGTCGGAGAGTCGCTCGTTCAACCATTGAACGGCGGCTTGTGTTGATTCATCAGCCATAAGCAAAATCCCTGATACGAACGCGCCAAAGCGTAATCACTCTTGCGCGATGCAAGATAAGCTTCGTCGCCGGGATGCACGAGCATTCCCTACAGCACAGTATCTCAGTCGAACATGACGTTCGGACGGAAGAGCGACGAGCTTTTATGCTACACCTTTTGCCGTCTCAGCGGCGATAAAATCAACAACATCTTCGAGGCTGTTTGCTTGCGCGTAAGCCGCGCGCTGCCGACTCGCGCCGTTGCCGCGCCCGACTGTTTCGCGCACGAGCGCCGAAATCTCGTCCCACTCGCCATGAGCTTCGAGCGACGGGCGTAAGAAGCCGAGAAAGTTTTCAATCACTTCGGCGGCGGGCGCTGACGCCTTCGCTTCAACGTCAATCAAATCGGCGTCCAACCCGTAACGCGCGGCTCTCCATTTCGCCGCCCGCAGCAGTTCGGGGCGCGCGTGATCAAACGGCGCATCACGCCGCGCGTGCTCGAAGCACGTGCGGGCGAGGGCGCGCGTCAATCCCGCCACCATCACCGCTTCGTCAATCGTCAGACATACGTCCGTCACGCGAAACTCTACCGTCTCGAAGCGCAACGCCGGGCGCACGTCCCAGTAAATCTTCGAGGCATCGGTAACGCTCTCAGTTGCGACCAACTCCTCAACTAAAGAATCATAATCGGCGCGCGACGCGAGAACCTGTGGCGTGCCGGACATCGGCCAGCGTCGCCAGACTTCGGTGCGGAAACTCGCATAGCCCGTGTCGTTGCCAAGCCAGAAGGGAGAGTTGGCGGCGAGCGCGAGCAGCGTGTGGAGGTGCGGGCGCACACGGTTGATAACTTGGATCGCAAGTTCGCGGTCTTTGACTCCGACGTGAACGTGGCAGCCGAATATCAAATGTTCGCGGGCGAGTTGTTGATAATCCTGCCAGATGCCGACGTAGCGCGCCTTCGGCGTGATCAGCTGATCTTCCCAGTGCGAAAAGGGATGCGTTCCGGCGGCGGCGATGCGCGAGCCGTCGCGCAGGGCGGCACGGACGACTTCGCGGCGCAAGCGCGTGAGTTCGCCGCGCACGTCTGCAAGGGTGTGGCAGATCGGCGTTCCGATCTCGATCTGCGAAAGGTAAAGCTCCGGCGTCACATTGTCGCCGACCGCCTCCTGCGCCAAGATGCGCTCGGCGCGCGGACGCAACTCGCGCGTTTGCGGATGAACGATCTGATATTCCTCTTCAACGCCAATTGTGAATTCTTCGTTTTGCGAAATCATAACTTTCACTTTACTCAAACGCGCTGCTCTTCCGGTATCAGCGATTTGTGAACGTGAATCGCGGCCATTGCGCCTTCAGCGGCGGCGACGACGGCGAGTTGCGAGTTGGGCGTTAAGTCTCCGGCGGCGTAGACGTTTCTTACGCTCGTCTGTTGCAGGTCGTCAACCCAGACGATGCCGCATTCTTCGTCGAGACGGCAGCCGAGTTGCGTGTGCAGGTCGGACGCGGGTTTGACGCCGAAGTTGAAAAAGAGCGAGTCGCATTCGAGCGCATCGCCGTCTTCAAAACGCACGCGCTGAAGTTGCTTCGCTTCCACGTCGCCCTCAAGTTTGACGACCCGTTGATCAGTGACCGCGATATTGAATTCTTTGAGTTTCGCGTAATGCTCTTCTTCAATGTCACCCGGATCGCCGTTGGTGATGAGCGTCAACTGATCCGTCCACGTCAGCATGTTGAGCGTGAAGCCGACGGCCTTTTTGCCGTGTCCGAGCACGACGACGCGCTTGTTGGTGATTTCAAAGCCGTCGCAATCGGGGCAGTGATGCACGGTGAGCCCGTAGAAATCAGTAAAGCCCGGACAGTCCGGCGTGAGATCGCGCAAGCCTGTGGCGAGAATCAAGCGGCGCGCATCGAAAGATTGCCCGACGATCTTTTCGTTGCCGGTTGAGACGCGAAAGAGATCATCCGTGAGGCGTTCAACTTTCGTAACGCAGCCTTCAATGACGAGTCCGCCGTGCTCGGTGACTTCCTTGCGACCGCGCTCTAAAAGCTCCGTCGGCAGAATGCCATGATGACCGAGAAAGCCGTGGACACCGTGCGAATAGATGTTACGCGGGCTGTTGTGATGAAAGGTGAGCACGCGGCGACGGTAGCGCGCGAGAAAGAGCGAGGCGGAGAGTCCGGCGGGGCCCGCGCCGACCACTATGCAATCATAAATTTGTTCGCTCATAATTTTGTCCGTTTGTTTACGCGGTCAGGCGGCGATAGATGGCAGGCATCCGCTCCGGCAAACTTAACACATCGTCAATAATCGTGTAGCCGACTTCGCCGTAAAGCTCGCGCAGTTCCGCTTCCGAGTCGCGGTCAATCGTGATGCAGAAGGGCGTGACGTTATCGAGTCTGGCCGCGCGCAACGCAGCGCGCGTGTCTTCGCGGGCGTAAGCCGAATCGCCGTAATCGTGATCGTAGGGGCGTCCGTCGGAGAGGATGATGAGCAAGCGCGTGCGCGCGTCTTGGCGGGCGAGTTTCGCCGCAGCGTGGCGAACGGCCGCGCCGAGTCGCGTGTTGTTTTGATAATTGATGCCGCCGATGCGCCGCTCGATCTCGGCGTCGTATCGCTCGTCAAAATCCTTGACGACGTAGAAGCGCACGTTGCGTCGCCCTTCCGAAGTGAAGCCGTAAATGGCGTATCGGTCGCCGACAGCTTCGAGCGCTTCGCTCATCAAAACCAAACCTTCCTTTTCTACTTCGATGATGCGCTTGCCCGGATGCGTGTAAGGTTGGAGCGGGTGACGCCCGATGGTGCGCGCCGTCGAAGAAGATTGATCGAGGAGGAAAGCGACCGCCACATCGCGCTCGCGGCGCAGACGTTTCGTGTAGAGGCGTTCGGAATGATGATCAATTCCTGTTTGCACGGCGGCGCGGCGGTCGGCGACGTAGCCAATCACAGCGTCAAGATTATAGTCGTCGCCGTCCAACTCATTCTGCACGCGCCGCAAGCCTTCGGGACGCATGAGTTGAAACTGATGACGGATCGAAGAAATCAATCCGCGATAACGCGAGCGAGCGAGTTCGACGAATGAACGGTCGCCACGTCGCACGCTCTTTTCGATCACGCGACACCAATTCACGCGGTGATCCGATAACTCTCTGTCCCACTCGTCGTAAGCGTAAGCCGTATCGCCGGGTTCCAAATCTTGTTCGGGCGTTTCTCTTCCCGCGTTGTAAGCGTAGTTGCCGTCGAGCGGGTCGGAATCGCTTGCGAGATTCTCCGCGCGCGCCCAAGCGTTGAAAAGCTCTTGCGCGTCAGGTTGCTTCCTTTTCTGTTGCTGCTTCTTTTTCTGTTTGGTTGAATCTTTGATTTCGTTCTGCAACGAATTCTCTCCCTGCTGCTCGGCGTCCGCCCCTTCGATGGCGGCTTCGGGTTGCTGCGATTGTTGCGACTCGTCCGGCACAACGGATTGAAAAAGCGAATAGACGCGGCTCGTCGCCATCAGCGTGTCTGCGACCGTCGCGGTGGAAGAAGAAAGATAATCGGCGACGATTGATTCGAGTTCGGAGACGATCTGCGAGTAGAACTGCCGCGCGTCGTCGAGCGCGCCGCCGCAGAGCGCGATCTGGAAAAGCAACTCGAAGGGAACGAGCGCTGGGGAAAGGCGCGTGATTGCGGGGCGATTCTGCCGCAGGTGAAGACTGACGAAATCGAGGTCGCGCCGCAAGCCGCGATAGGTGTGGCGCAGACGACGATCAATACGGCCGTTCTCAAGCGTGCCGAAGATGCGCGCGGCGAGCGAGGCTTGCGGGAAGAGCGTGAGCACGGCGTGGTAATCTCCGCCGGAAGGCAGACGGCGGCGCGTTTGTTCTAGCCGTCGGTTTTCCTCTTCCGGCGCGAGGGCTTTTTCTCCGGCGGAGATTTCGTTGATGTAGCCGTCTAAGGCAAAAGCATCGCGCGCGTCCGCGTTCTCCGGCGCGTAGAGTTCGCCGAGCGCGTGGTAGGCGTCTCTCAGATCGTCGCTTCCGCTCTCGTGCGTGTTGAATTCGATTTGCCCGGCGGCGTGCGCGGCGAGCGTTTTGTAAAGACGAAAATTTAATTCCTCACGTTCAAACTCGTGGACGACCGACGGCAAATGAATCGTGCGCCCGTCGTTGATGCTCGCCTCCGCGTTAAAGTGTGCGAGCGGCGCGACATCAACCGTGCGATTCGTTAAAGCCTCGACGTAGAGGCGCAGCGTGTGTGCGACATCTTCAAGTCGGAGTCCGCCGCTTTCGTCTCCGAGTCGCTCGTGGCTTCGCCGCGTTTCAAGCGCAAAATAACTTCGCCGCGCGCGCGCGCCTGCCCCGCTCAAGCCAAGTCCCTCGCGCGCCCAGCGTTCAAAGCTTTCGACGTTTGTGGCTCGTTTCAAGGCAACGGGCGCGGAACGAAAGCAGAGCAGCGCGGCTTCCGCATCCACGCGCGCAACCTCGACGGTGGCGGCGATCACGCGACGCGCGGTCTCACTCCTGTGCGCCCGCTCACCGTGCGTTGCAAGTCCGTGTAGCGTCGCAGGGGTCGTGCGCGTCAAACTGCTCAACACCGGATTGCCTTCCGCCGCAATCGTCTCTAGCAACCGCGTCCACTCGTCAAAGGCTGCGGGCAGCAAACGCAAAACTTCGCCGCCCGCTTCTAAAACGCCCAGCGCCGCCGCGCCGCCACGTTCTAAGAATTTCTCGGTTAAGCGAAAAAGTTTTAGCGCGTCTTTTGTGTTCAGATCACGCAGCGCGGCGGGGAGTCGCGCCCATAAATCCGCTGCCATGCCGCCCGCGCTCAAAGCGAAAGCTTCCGCCACTTTCAACGCGGCTTCGCCAACAAGCGACTTATCGTCGTTAAAATCTTCGAGGCGCGCGGCGACCGACGCGGAAGCGTTGATAAAATCCGCGCTGTGGCGCGCCGAGCGGCGTGCGATCTCGTTTGTGATGAGGAGGAGACGGTGGAGCGATTGCTCGTCACGAAAGTTTTGCGCGAGTAGAAGCGGCGTGCGCTTAAATGTGTCGAGCGCGATGACAATTGAAAGCCCCGCTTGTCGCAAACAGACTTCCAACAACAAAGAACGCGATTGCGCGGGCAGCGAATTTAGATTCTCCGCTCCGTCTGCGAAAAATGCTGCCGCTCTTTCCGCGTCCCCTCCCGCCAGACGCCGCCCTAGCTCTCCCCATTGTCGTAGATTATTCGCGTCTAACACCTGCGCCGCTTGCGGAGCGACGCGCAGAAACTCGACACCGGCGCGCAAGTTCACGCCCGCCAGTGCTGCGCTCGTCTCAACGATTGCGCGCGCGACATCCGCCGGAAGTTTGCGAAGTTCGCGCATCAACCCCGTGATTGTGCGTCGCTCTCGTCCATCCTTCACGCCGCGCAACGTCGCGCGCATTACGCGCTCTAACGGTTGCGCCGGAAGAGAAGACGCGGCTTCCGTTTCCGTCGCTTCGTGGTCAAACATATGCCCGCGATTCTCTGTGTTCATCCCTTTGGAATTAACTGTAGAAGACGCTTGTTGACGATGAGCATGTTGTCAGTTCTTCGCCGTTTCGTAGAAAAAAGCTTTGAAGCTTTGTTTGCCCTTCGGCGGCGCGACCGCATCGGTTTGCGTCACGGCGGCGGAGAAATCCATGAGAGCATAAAGGCGCGGATCGAATAATCGTAACGGTTGTTCAAGGTTTCAAGTTGAGAATTAAATAACAGTTGTCACAATCTCGCGGATGCTGCGCTGTAGTTCGCGGTCGTCCGTGATGGGCGAGCAGAGCGCGACTTCGGCGGCGCGTGTGGGCGGAATGCCCCCCGCGATGAGTTGCGCGGCATAAATCAAAAGCCTTGTCGAGACGCCTTCCTCTAAACCGTGCCCGCGCAAGTTTCTGATCTTCGCGCCGATCTGCACGAGGTCGCGCGCCGTCCCAGCGTCTACGCCGCCTTCGCGCCTGACGATCTCCGCCTCCATCTCCGGCGGCGGGTAATCGAATTCGATGGCAACGAAGCGTTGGCGCGTTGATTGTTTCAAATCTTTCAAGACGGATTGATAGCCGGGATTGTAGGAGACGACAAGCAGGAAATCAGGCGGCGCGTCTAAGATCGTACCGCGTTTTTCGACGGGCAGGCGGCGACGGTCGTCCGTCAACGGATGGATAATCACAATCGTGTCTTTGCGCGCTTCAACGACTTCATCCAAGTAGCAGATCGCGCCGTGACGAACAGCGGCCGTCAACGGCCCGTCGTGCCACACGGTTTCTTCGCCTTCAAGCAGAAAGCGCCCCACTAAGTCTGTCGCGGATAAATCTTCGTGGCAGGCGACGGTGATCAAAGGACGGCGGAGACGCCACGCCATGTGTTCGACGAAACGGGTTTTACCGCACCCCGTCGGCCCCTTCAGCATCACGGGCAGACGCGCCGCGTGCGCCGCCTCAAACAGTTCGACCTCGCCCGCGACCGCAATGTAAAAAGGCTCTTCCGCGATTCTGTATTCTTCGATGGCTCGTTCGGACATGATGACATTTGTGAAGAGTATCGGTGCTTTCCCGACACTCCATCGCCCTCGCTGGCCTCGCTCGCAGCGGGCTGACACTCACCGGCAAATTAAGGTATTCTTAAATGCTTTCTACAAAGGTAATTTTGCAACTGTAGAGACATCTTAACACCCGCCGCAAACGGGCGGCAAACGAGTCGGATTTGCGATTGCTGATTTTCGATTTGTCATTTCACGATCTCGAATTTCAGATTTGAAGTTGCAAGTTCAAAGGGGCAGAGCGATTAAATCAAAATCGCAAATCGAAATTCAAAAATCCTTTTATGAAGATCGCGGTAGCAATGAGTGGCGGCGTGGATTCGAGCGCGGCGGCCGCCCTGTTGAGGTCTGAGGGACACGAACTCATCGGCTTTTCGATGCAGTTGTGGAATCAGCGGCGGGGTTTGAACGTGGACGAAAACGGCGATCCGTTGCCGAGCCGTTGCTGTTCGCTCGATGACATTTACGATGCGCGGCGCGTGGCGGAGGAGTTGGGTTTTCCGTTTTATGTTCTTAATCTCGAAAATGAATTTGAAGAGGGCGTTGTAAAGCCGTTTGTGGCGAGCTACCTTGCGGGCGAAACGCCGATTCCGTGCGTGGCGTGCAACAGCCGTCTGAAGTTCGCTTCGCTCGACCGCCTCGCGCAAAGTTTGGGCTGCGAAAAGGTGGCGACCGGGCATTACGCGCGCGTTGAATTTGACGAAGAGGCGAACCGCCACCGTCTGCTGCGCGGGTGCGACTTCCAGAAAGATCAATCCTACTTTCTGTGGGAGTTGACGCAAGCCCAACTCGCGCGCGCCCTGTTTCCGCTCGGAAATATGTCGAAGCCAGAAGCGCGCGAGTTAGCCAGAAAGCACGATCTCAAAACGATTGCGGAGAAAGCGGAATCGCAAGAGATTTGTTTTGTCCCCGATGGCGATTACGCGGGCTTCATTGATCGCTACTTGGAAGCCGAAGGCGAGGGGGAGCGCGCTCCGAACGCGGGCGAGATCGTCAACACGCGCGGAGAGACGCTTGGGCAGCACGACGGCGTTCATCGCTACACCGTCGGGCAGCGGCGCGGCCTCGGCGCGTTAGGACGAGGGCGTGCTCTTTACGTCGTGCAACTCGACGCCGGAAGCAATCGTATTGTGGTTGGTGATGAAGACGAGTTGTTGCGCGACGCTTTCACCGCCGCCGGAGTCAACTGGATCGCCTTCGATTCTCCACAAGGCGCGGTGCGCGCCGACGTGCGCGTGCGCTACCGTCACACGGCCGCGCACGCAACGATTGAAAGTGTCAGCGCGGGGCGCGTGCGCGTCACGTTCGACGAACCACAACGCGCGATCACGCCCGGACAGGCGACCGTCTTTTATCGCGGCGATGAGGTTTTGGGTGGCGGCTGGATCGTTAAATAAAGAATCGTCAACGGGAAGACGAAAAACCTCGCGGTTCGCCTTCCCGTTTCTTGCATTTCACGTCTCACTCGTTGTTTCGCTTTCACTCTAAACATTTCATTCCTCCGGCACGTAAAAACAAACGGGTGTTTTCGTCTTCGGCATCTGAATTCGTAAACCGAACAATCATTTGACGTTCACGTTGTAAATCATTATGGCAATGTCACGCACACGAAAAATCGTTCTCGTTCTTTCGGGGATCACGCTCGCGCTTCTGATCCTCGGTGTTATCTTTCTCGCCCTGCTCTTTTCATCTTTCAGCGATGATTCGCCGACGGTGCGCGACAACAGCGTGCTCGTCCTGCGCGTGCGAGGGGCGATGCCGGACTACGTGCCGGAAGACCCGTTCGTTGAGCGCTTATTCGGCGCCGACACTTCGTCGCTCGCAAGCATTTTGTCGCAAATAAAGAAAGCGAAAGTTGACAAGCGCATCGGCGGGATTTTGTTGGAAGTTGATTTCTCGGCGGCGGGCTGGGCGAAGGCTGACGAGTTGCGCGACGCGATCACAGATTTTCGTCAATCCGGCAAACCCATCTACGCCTACATCGAAATTGGCGCGGATAAGGAATACTACATCGCTACCGCCTGCGATAAAATCTTCGTCCCGCCTGCAGGCGATCTCTTCATTGACGGCTTATCGTCTGAAGCGATGTTCTTTCGCGGCTCGCTCGACAAACTCGGCATCTACCCCGACTTCGCGCAGATCGGTAAATATAAAAACGCCCCCGACCAATACACGCGCCGCGAGATGAGCGATGCGCAACGGGAAGTCACCAACGCCATTCTCGACGACATTTACAATCGCATCATTAACACCATCGCTTCGTCCCGGCGTAAAACTCCTGACGAAGTGCGCACACTGATTGACACCGCGCCGCACCGCGCGCCGCAAGCCTTACAAGCCGGACTCATTGACGGCACGCTCTACCGCGAACAAGTCGAACGCGAATTAAAAAAGCGACTCGGTTATAAAGACGACGACGAATTGCGCACCGTCAGTGCCGCTGATTACCGCCGCGTGCGCCCCGAATCCTTGAAGCTCAACACGGGCGAGCGCATCGCCGTCATTTACGCTTCGGGCGGCATCAACTCCGGCAGTTCGGACGGCGGCGGCCCCTTCGGCGATCAATCCGTCGGCTCGGATACAATGGTGAAAGCCCTGAACGATGCCCGCGACGACAAAACGATTCGCGCCATCGTCCTGCGCGTTGACAGCCCCGGAGGATCAGCTTACGCCTCCGATCTCGTTTGGCAGGCCGTGGAAGAAGCGAAAAAGAAAAAACCCGTTGTCGTCTCGATGAGCGATGTGGCGGCGTCGGGCGGTTACTACATTGCGACCAACGCGAACCGCATCGTCGCCCATCCTTCGACGATCACGGGGTCAATCGGCATCTACGCGGGCAAGCCCGTGATGAAAGGTTTTTACGATTGGATCGGCGTTTCGAGCGAATACACTTTGCGCGGCAAGAACGCCGGAATGTATCGGGAGACCGAGCCGTTTACGCCCGAAGAGCGCGCGAAGTTTGAGAGCATGATCGGCGATTTCTATTACAACGCTTTTCTCCCCAAAGTGGCTCAGGGGCGCGGTCGCACAACCGAATACGTTGACTCAATCGCGCAGGGACGCGTGTGGACGGGCACGCAAGGGCGCGAACGCGGACTCGTTGACGAGTTTGGCGGCATGGAGCGCGCGATTGAAGTCGCAAAAGAGTTGGCGAAGATTCCGGCTGATAAGTCGGTGCGCCGCGTCGTCCTTCCCTACCCGCGAACTTTCTTGCAACGCATATTCGGCGGCGGCGAAGACGAAGAAACCTACGCCCAACTCAGGGCGCGGCAGCAGCAACGCGCCGCGTTCGAGGCTCTGCCCGAAGACGTGCGCCGCGCCCTTCGCTACGCCGCCGTGATGGATCGCATGAAGCGCGGCGAAGTGATGGCGATGATGCCTTTTGAGTTGAGAATCGAGTGAGCGAAAGGTTAGCGCGCCTCGTTGCCCGCGTCGAGTGATGAGAGCGGCCGCGTTGGCAGTCCGAAGGCTTGTGGGTTTTCGCCGATGATCGCGGCGGCGAAAAACCTCGGCACGTAATGCCGGTTCTCTACGCGAAACTGATCGTCTAATTCGTCGGCGTGGGCGAGCAGAAACCAGAAATCAGGTTTGGCGTTGCTGCTGTCCGCGACGAGGAAGCGATTTAACTTTTGCAGATCGTCTTTGACGAGACGGTTTCCGCGATTAAAGCTTGCGATCACGAGCGTCATGCTCGCGGCGTCAGTGCCAAACTCACCCGCGCGATCTTTGATGTAGCGCGCGGCGACGGGCGCGATCACATCCACGTTGCAGCGATCTTCGGGGCGCACACCATAATTGCGCGCCGTCTGTTCCATGAATTGAAATTTACCTTGCGCGCCGTGCGGACTCGTCAGGCAATCGTGGTATTCCGATTCGATCATCGGGATGTAAATTCCGACGAGGGCGGGCACGTTCTGCCGTTTGAAATGAAACGAGAGCAACGGCGCGTAGAGCGCGGCGCGCTTGTAAATTTCGTTCAAGGTTTCTTTGAACGCTTCCGGTGAAGCGTCGTCGCGGCGGCGGTCGTAAGCGTCAACGTGTTGTTTAACGACTTGCGCGGCCGAGCCGGGAAGCGTCGTCGCGCCGTCGCCTAAAGCTTGCGACACGCGCAAAGCTTGTTCACTGACGAAAGCCAGTCGTTCCGCGCTGTTCATGTTCCGATAAAGCCGCGCGCTCGCTTGGGCAGAATCGGGCGACAAGCTTGAAGCTGAAGCGGTGGGGCGCGGAGTTTCAGGTTTGCTCACGTCGTTGACTTTGACGAAGGCGAAGACGAGCGTTGCCGCGCACACCGCCCCGAAGACGAGTCGCTTCCAGTATTGCGCCGACCAACTTTTGAATTGAAGAGCGTTTTTCGTTTTGTGCGTGGAAGCGTTTGCGAGCATCGCGGTTTTCAGTTCGCCCGGAGCGGCTGTTTGTTCGCGCGCAAATTGATCTGTATCGCTTAGATTAGCTTTGAAACTCCTTCGCGGCGCGAAAGCATCCGCGCTTCCCAATTCGCGCTTGATCCTTTTCAGTTCGTCGGCAAACTCGCGCGTTGTTTGAAAACGCCCGTTGCGATTTTTGTCGAGAGCTTTGAGCGCACACTTTTGGAGTGACGAAGGAATCTTCATCGTGAACGGGGCGGGTTCGCGTTCGAGAATGGAAACAATCGTGTCGGCGGTGGTTGCGCCGACGAACGGCGCGCGATTTTCGATCATTTCGTAAAGCACAACGCCCAAACTCCACACGTCCGCCCGTTCGTCAACCGTCAGCCCGCGCACTTGCTCCGGCGACATATACCTGATTGTGCCTAACAGCACTCCGGCGGCCGTCTCCACATTCCTCGTCTTGTCCTCGTCGTTCGCTTCGGTGAGCGCGTTTGTGGTGACGGCGAGTTTTGCTAAACCGAAGTCCAACACTTTCACATAACCGTCGGGGCGCAGCATGATGTTTTCCGGTTTGATGTCGCGGTGGACAATTCCCGCTTCGTGCGCGGCGGAGAGCGCGTCGCAGACTTGCACGCAGGCGTCCAATACATCGGCGAGCGAAAGAGCGTCCGCCGTTGACGCCATCATCTCGCGCAGCGTCGCGCCTGCGACGTATTCCATCACGATGTAATGACGATTTTCGTGTTCTCCCGTTTCATGAATCGTGAGGATGTTCGGATGATTCAAGGCTGAAGCGGCGCGCGCTTCGAGTTGAAAGCGTCTCACTTGTTCGATGTCGGCGGCGAAGTGAAGGGGCAGCAGTTTAACGGCGACTTGACGGTTGAGCCGTCCGTCGTCAGCGAGATAAACCTCGCCCATGCCACCCGCACCCAGCAATCGCCGGATGCGGTATTGACCAATCGTGTGCCCGATGAGAGCTGCGCTTTCCTCTTGCGCCAACTCGCGCGCCGCGCGTTCAAACGCCGGTTCATCAAAGACGCCGGCCGCCTGCTCATATGAGCCGAGCAAGGATTCAACTTGACGCCGCAACGATTCGTCCGCGCCGCACGCCGCGCGTACAAACCTTCCGCGCGCCCGTCCGTCGCGTCTAAGCGCATCGTGGAAAATCAAACTTAGTTGTTGCCAGCGTATGCCGTTCATCAATAACCGTCACTCATAAATTTGCGTGTCACGTTCATCCGTCGTCAAGCGTCCGGCGCGCTTCTCGTCTTATCGTTCATCTTTCATGTAACGATACAGCCAAGCCTTCGCCATGTTCCAGTCGCGCAGGACGGTGGCGATTGAGACGTGCAAAGCTTCCGCCGTCTCTTTCATATCTAGTCCGGCGAAAAAGCGCAACTCGACGACACGACTGCGGCGCGGATCAAGTTTCGCCAATTCGGTCAAAGCTTCGTCCAGCTTCAATAAATCCAAATCTTCTTCGCGGGCAAACGCTTCCGCCTCGCGTAGTGAAAGTTGAACAAATGCCGCGTCGCCGCCGCGCTTCTGATATTTGCGGCGGCGCGCGTGGTCAACGAGAATGCGGCGCATCATCCCGGCAGCGATGCCGAAAAAGTGCGCGCGGTTTTGCCAGCGCGTCTGCTTCTGGTCAACCAAGCGCAGATAAACTTCGTTGACAAGCGCGGTCGTCTGCAAAGTGTGATTATTGTTTTCATCTCGCATGTAACGACGCGCCGCGCGCCTTAACTCGTCGTAGACGAGCGGCACGAGTCGGTCAAGAGCTTCTTTATCGCCGTCGCTCCATCTCTGCAAAAGTCCGGTTACTTCGTGCTCCACAGGAATTTCCTCGTTCCAGTTGTTTGATGGGCGATATTTCAGCGCGGTTGGATGACGATTTTCCAACGTAATTCTCGCGTTACTTAAGTGAGGGCGACGAAGCGAGTCGGAATGTTTTGCGGCATGAGCGGCTTCGCTGATCGCTTAATGGAAGTTGGCACCGGCAAGGAGATTGTAAAACCGATCTGCTTGTTGTGGCAACAAAAGAAACTTGCAGCGATTTTCGCGCGACCGCCGCGTGTTGACAAATCGTTCGACCCGCCGCCATGCTCGAAGGTCGCTGCAAGTTGTAATCTATAACTTAACGGAGATAAAACTACATGCGAAAAATTAACTTCTGCTTTTCACCTGTGTTCTGTTTGTTGCTGATCGTCGTCGGCGGCGCGCAGCAGACGGAAGCGCAAACAAAAAAATATGGAGACATGACGGACGCCGAACGAATCGTCTTTATCCAACAGCAGGGCGCGCGCCTCTCTGGGGAGATGACGAACGGCGCGCGTCCCTTAGTGTTCGGCGCGGAAGCCGCCCGCAGCGTCAAGCCGTTCGTTGAAATGTATGCGGCGCGCGTTGGAACGCAAACGAGACGCGAAGAGTTAGGCGCGGTGATGACGCGCGCACGATCTGGCGCGGACGTTGTCATCACGGCTTACCGCAACGAAAACCTTTCGCCGCTCCTTGGCCTCTACACGGCGTTCATCGAGAGCGAATACAAGGAGTGCGCGACGAGTCCTTACGGCGCGAAAGGGGTTTTCCAGATTATGCCGAAGACGATGCAGCGATTCGGAGGCGATCCGGCGCAACTCTGCGAGCTGAAAATTTCAGCCGAAGTAGCCGCGCGCTATCACGCGAAACTTCTGCGCGATTTTAATTCTTCGGGCACGGGCTTATCGCTTGCTGTCTTAAGTTATAATCAAGGCGAAGGGAAAGTGAAGGCGGAAGTTTTGCCGCGCTTGAACGCGGGACGGGAAGAAGGAGATTTCTGGGCGTTGATGACGAACCCGCGCGGGGCGAAGTTGAATGAGTCAATCGTGCAGGAAGGCAGCAAGTATGTGCTGACGTTTTACGCCGCCGCGATCATCGGCGAGAACCCGCAAGCCTTCGGACTCGGAGGCGAACCGCTCTCCGCGTCAAGCGCGAAGTGAAACGAATATAAACTGAATTTTATTCAAAGCGGAGAAGAGGCGAATCGCATTCTTCTCCGCTTTCTCTTTCGTCTTTACGGCGCGATGATCTTTTCTAATCCGTTCATGTACGGGCGCAACGCTTCAGGGATAACTATCGAGCCGTCCGCCTGTTGATAATTCTCCAGAATGGCGATCCACGTGCGCCCGATGGCGAGTCCAGAACCGTTAAGCGTGTGGACGTATTCGGGTTTCGCGCCGCCCGCGCGTTTGAAACGAATGCTTGCGCGGCGCGCCGCAAACGCTTCGTAGTTCGAGCACGAAGAGATTTCACGAAACTCGTTGTAGGACGGAAGCCACACTTCGATGTCGTAAGACTTTGCGGCCGAGAATCCGAGATCGCCCGTGACGTGTTCGACGACGCGATAGGGCAATCCCAGCAGTTGCAAAACCTTTTCTGCGTCGCGCGTCATCGTCTCCAGTTCATCGTTGGAATTTTCGGGCAGGGCAAATTTGACAAGTTCAACTTTCTCGAATTGATGCTGCCGGTAAATCCCGCGCGTGTCGCGCCCGTAAGAACCGGCTTCGGAGCGGAAGCAGGGCGAGTAAGCCGTGAGCTTCATCGGCAACGCCGAAAAATCAATCGTCTCGTTGCGGTAAAGACTCGTGAGCGGCACTTCGGCCGTCGGAATTAAATAAAAACCGCGCTCGTCCGTAAGTTTGAAAAGGTCTCCCTCGAATTTCGGAAGATGACCCGTGCCGAACAGCGTATCGCCGTTGGCGATAAAGGGCGGCACGATCTCCGTGTAGCCGTGTTCGCGCGTGTGCAGTTCGAGCATGAAATCAATAAGCGCGCGATTGAGGCGCGCGCCCGCGCCGCGCAGAATCGAAAAACGCGCCCCGGCGATCTTAGTCGCCCGTTCCAAATCAAGGACGCCGAGCGACAGTCCTAAGTCAACATGATCTTTCGTCGTGAAATCAAATTCGGGGATTGTGCCCCAGCGCCGCATCTCCACGTTTTCGGATTCGCCCGTGCCGACGGGCACGCTCTCGTGCGGTACGTTCGGAAGCGTGGAGAGAATCTCATTCATGTTCCTTTCAGCTTCGTCGCGCTTGCGGTCAAGCTCCGCGATTCTCTCCTTCAGTTGTCCGACTTCGCCGCGCCGCTTTTCAGCTTCGTCGCGCTTGCCATCCTTCATCAACTGGCCTATTTCGCGGCTCGCCGTATTGCGCCCGCCGTTTAAGTTGTCTGATTCGGCGATGACGCGGCGACGTTCGCCGTCAATGCGCGCAAAATCTTCGAGCGCAGTCGTGGGGGAGCGGCGCGCTTCGAGCGCGGCGCGCACCGCGTCTAAATTTTCGCGGACGTAATGGAGATCAAGCATTTGCTGTAAACCTTCGGAGTGTGATAGAAAAAATGCTTTTCACAGAACGAGCAGAATCAAAACGGTCACGCTAGACGAGTCTGCGCAGGGCTGTCAAGTTGCCGGTTTCTCTCCGCGATCCGTTTTTTGTTTGCGAGTTGCGTGTTAATTTACGATCTCGAATTCTGAAACTCCAAGTTTTCATTCAAGGATATGCCACAGAAAATTCGCAAAGCCGTTTTTCCGGCGGCCGGATTGGGGACGCGCTTTCTTCCGGCGACGAAAGCGATGCCGAAAGAGATGCTGCCGCTCGTTGACAAGCCGCTCATTCAATACGTTGTCGAAGAGGCGGTCGCAAGCGGCGTTGAATCGCTTCTTATCGTCACGGGGCGCGGCAAAGCGGCGATGGAAGATCACTTCGACATCTCGTTTGAACTCGAACAGCTTTTGCGCGAGCGCGGCAAGAACGAACTGTTAAGAGAAGCGCGCTCAGTCTCTGAAATTGCGCGCATCAGCTACACGCGGCAGCGCGAAGCTTTAGGGCTTGGGCACGCGATTTATCAAGGGCGCGATTTCGTCGAAAGTGAGCCGTTCGCGGTGCTGCTCGCCGATGACATCGTTGACGCTGAAAAGCCTGCGCTGCGGCAGATGATTGACGTTTATGAAAAGTATGACGCGCCCGTGCTCGGCACGATGCGGGTCGAGGGCGAAGCCATTTCGCGCTTCGGCGCCATTGATGCGGAAGAGGTTGAGCCGGGCGTGTATCGCATCCGCGACATGGTGGAGAAGCCGAAGTTTGAAGACGCGCCGTCAGACCTTGCGATCATCGGTCGCTACATTTTAACGCCGGACATCTTCACCGAGATCGAGCGCACGAAGCCGGGCGCGGGCGGCGAGATTCAGATCACCGACGCGATGCGCAACCTGTTACAGAAACGACCCTTTTACGCCGTGCGAATCGAAGGCGCGCGCCACGACGCGGGCGACAAACTCGGCTTCCTCATCGCCACGGTCGAATTTGCTTTGAAGCGACCCGATCTCGCGCCGGGGTTTATGGAGTACCTTCGTTCTCTGAAATTAAATCGGTAAGCGAATCGCGCTTCTCACGCGCGGGAGGTAATAATTGACGGACGAATCGCAGACATTCACCGGGCGCGCTGCCATCGTCACGGGCGCAACGCGCGGCATCGGTCGCGCTATCGCCTTAGAACTCGCGCGGTGCGGCGCAAACATCGCGTTTAATTACGCGCGCAGCGCCGAAGCTGCCAACAGTCTCGTCTCTGAAATCGAAGCCTTGGGTGCCCAAGCCTTGTCCGCGCAGTGCGACGTGGCGCAGACGGAGGCGGCCGTCCAGATGGTTAAAAATGTGAAAGACCGATTCGGGCGCGTGGATTTTCTCGTCAACAACGCCGGGATCACGCGCGACGGACTCGTGCTGCGCATGAAGGAAGAGGATTGGGATGCGGTTCTGGACACAAATCTCAAAGGCGCATGGAACTTTTCGCGCGCCGCCCTGCGCTTTATGCTGCGGCAAGACGGAGGCGGATCAATCTTGAACATCTCTTCGATTAGCGGCGTCGCAGGCATGGCCGGGCAGTCAAACTATTCAGCCTCGAAGGCCGGGCTTTTCGGTTTAACGAAAGCTCTCGCGCGCGAAGTCGCCAGTCGCAAAGTGACGGTCAACGCGCTCGCGCTTGGACTCGTCGCCACCGATATGAGCGGTGCGCTTGACGAAACGTATCGCGCCAAATTGTTGGAGCAAATACCTTTGGGGCGTTTCGCCGAACCGCAAGAGGTGGCGCGCATCGTGTGTTTCCTGCTCTCCGACGATGCGCGTTACATTACCGGACAGATCGTGCAGGTTGATGGCGGGATGGCGATGTAGGAGTAAAGCTATCAGCCGAGAAATCGATACACTCCGGTTTGAGCGGAATTGTTGCTTAAAGTCCCGCGATTACGAAAATGCTGAACGCTCACAGTTCGCAAACGGAGGAAAGCCCCGTCAGGTTTTTACAACCGACGGGGCTAAACTTTGGGCAGGCTCGGAGGTTCAGGCGGCGTAATGCTTTTTGCGACTGGAGATCGTTATTTATGAGCGATCCGGTAAGCGATAGGCAACCAGCAGAATTGATAAAATAACAAAGAGCTTTACCGCAGTTATCAATTTTCGCGTCACTCGCTTTCGTGCGCGACATTTTCAAATAATAAACGGGGGATGGATAAAAATTTCCGCCTTCAATGTGTGTGAAACTACACGAAATGTTTAAGGCATGTCAACGATAAAATGCAAATAATTTTCATAGTTTTGTGACAGATTTTCTCGTTTAGAGCTAAGTTGCTGAAAATAAACACTTAAGCAATCACATTAAGTAAGAGGGCCTAATCGTTAATTTTATTCAAGCTTCGTCAAAAGGGCACTTGGCAAGCGATTTTCGTGCCTCATTTTTGGCGTGAATGGGGTTGGAGTTGTCTTACGAGATGAGCGACGGACAGTTTTAGCGAAGGTAAAGCTGGTATAATCCCGTCTGACTTTCGGTGAGAAATTTATGCCTTCGGGGAAAACTCACGATAGGGTAACAATCCTGCTCGCCCTGCCAACTTTGGTGGTTGGATGGTTGGCGACCGGAAGTTTGTGGATGGCGTGCTTGGTGGTGAGCGCGATGCTGTTCGGCGGTTTGATGTTTGGCCCCGACCTCGACACCGATTCCGTGCAATATAAGCGCTGGGGCGTGTTTCGCTTTTTGTGGTATCCCTATCGCGTTTTCTTCAAACACCGCTCGCGCTGGTCGCACGGCTTGCTGTTCGGCACGCTGATCCGCATTCTTTACTTCGCGTTTGTCATCGCGTCGCTCGTCGCGCTCGGCGTCTACCTGCGCGCTACGTTGATTGCGAAGACGCCGTTTGACTTTAATGAGATCGCGCGGGCGTGGGAGATGACGAAAGCGGCGTTCACGCATTACGACGGAAAGAAAATCGCGCTCGCCCTTTTTGTCGGCGTGTGGTGGGGCGCGGCGATGCACACAATCGCGGATGTTGCGTGGTCAATGCTACGCAAGAGCACGGATATTTTCTAACAAGATCTTAACCGCGTGCGCGCTCAAGCATGTTTATTGCTCGATGCATTCTCAACCGACGCACCCTCTCACGACCTTCACGGTTTTTGTAGTACCCTTATTTCGTCTATTCACGGTTTACTGTTTACCATTCATTTTGCTTTAGTGTCCGGCGCGAACCTGCGTGAGCCGTTGAGCCTGACGGCGGACGGTTTCTGAGACGTTGCGATTTTGCGAAAGCGTTTGCAAATCTTTCGCTTGAATGCGCGGCAGAATTTGCATTACGGTGCCAATCGGCGTGCGCGGGTTGCGCACAAGGTTGTGAATGATCGGATAGGAGCGCGCCCACTGGCGATTGAGCGCGATCAAACGCAGCACTTCCTCAGAGACTGTGCGCATCGCCGAAATCGCCTCAATCTCTTGATCCATAATGCGCGGGTTGTGAATCACGGCGGCCGAGACGATGCGGTTTGCGTCGCGGATCAGGATCGAGCGCGTCTCGCGGTCGCCCTTCATTCCCATCTTCACGCGATCCTTGACGTTCATCATCATCAGACGGCGGATCAGCGAGACGCGCTCCGGCACCACGGCTTCTCCCGCCTCGGAAATTGTTTCGTTGACGACGCGCTCGGCGTTTGCGGCGCGCTGCTCGAACGACTCGTCGTAAAGTTCTTCGAGTAGTTCGTGCGGAAGCCACGAATCGTCAATGTCGTCGTCGGACACTTCGACGTGCGAGGCGATGAGCCACGCATCATCAACGGCGAAAGCTTCCGTGCCGATTGACTCGGATGCTTCGATAAATTCGGCGGCGGCCACTTCGCCGCGCGCGCGCAACTCTTCGGCGATCTGCTGCGCGCCACGCTCCTTCTCGAAAAACTCGCGCCTGACTTCGCGCACGCGCCGCTCGGCTTCCAGCGTGCGCGCCGCATTCGTAAGCACGGCGTCAATGATCGCGGGCGCGCGAATCAGTCGTTGTTGATTGATCGAAATCAACTCAAGCAACGCGCCGTTCGCGGTTGCGACCGCCAGCAATGCGATGGCTTCGTCGGGCGTTTTATCATTAAGCGTTACGGCTTCGTGCGCTTCGCGCCCTGCGTCGGCGCGGGCGGCAAGGTAGCCGAGCACGGCCGGAGAGGTTTCGTCCGCCGCCGCGACATCGCGCAACGTCTCCGCCTCCTGCGCGTTGAGCGTCTCCGCCGCCGCCTGCTTAACCGCTTCGTCGTCGCTCCCCTGCAACACGACCAAGATTTCGAGCAACTCACCTTGCGCAAGCGGCAACATCCCGCGCGCCGCCGCCATCCGCGCCGCCTGCGGAGCCGTGCCGGAGATGATCGCTTGAACGAGTGGGTTTGTGGACGTGACGTTTGCGCTCATAAGTGTAATGAATCATAGCCACAGCAATTACTACTACGATTCTTCTGGGTGTTGTTTTGCGTCGTCAAGGTTTAACCGCATCTGAAACTATACTCAAGCACAACGTACTGCGAGACCGGACGCCCATCTTTCGACGCAGGGGTAAACTTGACGCGGCGCGCGGCGCGTATAGCTTGCTCCGTTAGTCCATGACTGAGTGGTTTTATAACGAGAATATGCTTAACTGTGCTGTCCGAAGACAAAACAGCACGCAATCTGACGATGCCGCTCACACACGCTTGTCGCGCCGCCTCTGTGTAAGGCGGCTCCGGTTTACTTATAACTACCGCTTTGGTTGTCACTTCAGTGGAGCGAAATAATGTTCGTTCCGGTTGAACGGTTTCGCCGGAGCGTCCATATATGCGAATGTTTTCAAGCTGCTCGCGCACTTCGTCGGCGTTGTTCACATTCGGAGACAAGCGTAGATAGTTTTCAAGGCTCTCGGCTGCTTGCTTATAATTCTCATACGCGGCGGAATTTACTTGTCGTAGCTCATCTGATGAAACCCCCTGCCGCATCATAGCAGTGTTAAGCGGTGAAGCGGCGATGCCGATTAACGCCTGACTTTTGAGCAGGTATGCGAGCGCATACTTATCATTGAGTTTTATCGCTGATTCAGCGCGCTTCAATGCTTCCTCGTACTGACCGTTGCGTAAGCGCACGACGCCAGCAATGTAATGAGCTTCATAGTTACGCGCATCTAGTTGTAATACTTGTTCGGCGCTGCGATTTGCTTCTAAATTTTTGTTCAATAATAGCAACGTGTAAGCCAAACCTATGTGCGCAATGGTGGAATCAGGGCGCAACTTGACAGCGCGCTCAAAAGCTTTACGCGCTTCCTTCGCGTTTTCCTTTCGGTTGAGCACAAGACCCAAATAGAGCCATGCTTCGGCATCATCTTTGCGCTGCTTAACAGCGCGGCGTAAAACTTCAACGGCTTGATTAAAGTTTCCTTGTTGGTAAAGTTTGACGCCGCTCGCCGTCACGTTTGACTCAGCCACAGATGCTTTTTGCGCGTGCGTGAGTAGGTAGCTGCTGGAAAGCGGAAAGCACATACAAACGATTAGTATAATGTTGAGGATAGAAATGATGAGAAGATGCGGTTTAAGCATTTGTTATTTTCTCTGCGAAGATTTGCGGCGAGCAATTACCAAAGGGCGACTCAACATTTGTTGTTGAGTCGCCCTTTGATTGTAAGAATCTGCCGCGTGAATTGCTACATTTATTTTACGCGCCGCAGCATTTTTTGTATTTCTTGCCTGATCCGCACGGGCATGTGTCGTTGCGACCGACTTTCGGCGCGTCGCGCGTGACGGGTTTGACGCGGATGGCTTCTTCTCCGGCGGCCGCAGCCGTTTGATTTGGCCCTGTAAACGTCAAAGCGGACGGGCGGCGTGAGCGGCGGCGTTGTTGCTGTTGCTCAAGGGCGTCGGGCGCTTGCTCGGTGACGACCTGAAGGTTGAAGAGCGAGCGAATAGTGAAAGTGTCAATGCGGTCGAGCATCGCTTGGAAAAGATCGAAGCTCTCTTTTTTATATTCCACGAGCGGGTCTTTCTGCCCGTAGCCGACGAGTCCGATACCTTGCTTGAGGTGGTCGAGCGCGAGCAGGTGGTCTTTCCACTGCGCGTCAATGATGTTGAGCATGATGATGCGCTCGTAGGTGCGCATCGCTTCGACGCCGACTTGCTGCTCTTTCGTTTCGTATTTCTCTTTTAGTTTTCCCCAAATTGTTTCTTCGATCTCTTCGGAGTTGGCTTCGGTGAAATCAATTCCTTCGGCGTCCGCGTCAAAATCGTAGACGGATTGCAGTTGGACTTTGAGATTCTCAACGTCCCAATCTGCGGCTGAAGCTTCCGTCCCCGCGTACTGCTTGACGAGATCGGCGAGAAGATCGCGCGCCACGCCTCGTTCGCCCAAGAGGTATTCGCGCTGATCGGGCTGCTCCATCAGTTGGCGCCGCAGACCGTAGATCGTTTCCCTCTGACGGTTCATCACGTCGTCGTACTGCACAAGGTGTTTGCGCGTCTCGAAGTTGCGAGCTTCGACCGACTTCTGCGCTGACTCGATGCGCTTTGAAACCATTTTCGATTCAATCGCCGTGCCCTCGTCCATGCCCAGACGCTGCATCAAAGCTTTCACCTTGTCGCCCGCAAATATGCGCATCAGATCGTCTTCCAATGAAAGGAAGAAACGGCTTGAGCCGGGATCGCCTTGGCGTCCGGCGCGACCGCGAAGCTGATTGTCAATGCGGCGCGCCTCGTGGCGTTCCGTGCCAAGGATGTGCAATCCGCCGAGCGCGACGACCTCCTTGTGTTCCGCTTCGACGATTGGTTTCGAGTTATTGAGCGCCGCTTCCATTTCTTCTTCGGTCGCTTCGTCCGGGTTGATCTCTTCGCGCTTGAGAAGTTCGCGCGCCATGAATTCGGGGTTGCCGCCGAGAAGAATGTCCGTGCCGCGCCCCGCCATGTTGGTCGCAATCGTCACTGCGCCTTTGCGTCCGGCTTGCGCGACGATCTCGGCTTCGCGTTCGTGATACTTCGCGTTCAAGACGTTATGCGGCACGCGTAACTTTTGCAGGCGGCGCGCGATGAGTTCCGAGTTTTCGACCGACACGGTGCCGACGAGGACGGGCTGACCCTTCTCGTGCCGCTCTTTGATCTCGTCCGAGACGGCGTGCCATTTCTCAGGCAGCGTGCGGTAAATAACGTCCGAGTAATCGGTTCTGACCATCGGGCGGTGCGTCGGGACGACCGTCACATCCAACTTGTAGGTCGCATGAAATTCTGATGCCTCCGTCTCGGCCGTGCCCGTCATGCCGGAAAGTTTTTCGTAGAGGCGGAAGTAGTTTTGCAAAGTGATCGTCGCCAGCGTCTGATTCTCGCGCTCGATCTTCACGCCTTCCTTCGCTTCGACGGCTTGGTGCAATCCGTCCGACCAACGACGACCCTTCATCAAGCGTCCGGTGAACTCGTCAACGATAATTACTTCATCGTTCTGCACAACGTAGTGGTGATCAAGGCGATAAAGCGTGTGGGCTTTCAAAGCTTGCTCGACGCAGTGGAGCATCTCCATGTTCGACGGATCGTAGAGGTTGCCGACGCCGAGAACTCTTTCGGCTTTCATCACGCCCTCTTCCGTCAAAACTGCGGTGTGCTGCTTTTCGTCAACAACGTAGTCGCCCGTCTTCGTCTTGTTCTCTTTGTCTTCCTCGCCGCGCTTGAGTTGCGGAATCACGGCGTCGGCGCGGTAATACTTGTCGGTCGCTTCATCGGACGCACCGGAGATGATGAGCGGTGTTCGCGCTTCGTCAATAAGGATCGAGTCAACTTCGTCAACGACGGCGAAGTAGTGTGCACGCTGCACGCACGTGGCCAAATCAAACTTCATGTTGTCGCGCAGGTAATCGAAGCCGAACTCGTTGTTCGTGCCGTAAGTAATATCTGCGGCGTAAGCGTCCTTGCGTTCCCAGTCGTCCATGTCGTTCTGGATGCAGCCGACAGTGAGGCCTAAGAATTTGTAAATCTGCCCCATCCATTCGGCATCGCGCAGGGCGAGATAGTCGTTAACGGTGATGACGTGGACGCCGCGACCCGTGAGGGCGTTGAGGTACGCGGGCAGCGTGGCGACGAGGGTTTTGCCTTCGCCGGTTCGCATCTCGGCGATGCGCCCGGAGTGGAGCACCGCGCCGCCGATCAATTGCACATCGAAGTGGCGCATTCCAGTTGCGCGCACAGAGGCTTCGCGCACGGCCGCAAAGGCTTCGGGCAGAATCTCGTCGAGCGCGGTTCGTGTGCGGCGTTTGCGATCTTCCTTGTCGTCGCCCGCTTCGGCGATTTGGCGGGCGACGCGCTCTTTGAATTCGGCGGTGCGCGCACGCAATTCGTCGTCCGAAAGCTTTTTCATCTCAGCTTCAAGCGCGTTGACTTGCTCGACGACGGGGCGAAGCGTTTTGAGATACCGTTGGTTGCTGCTGCCGAAAACTTTAGTTAGGAATTTGTCAATCATTGCTGTTCAATCCAGATGTGATAAATAGAAAACTTTTGCAGACGAGACGTTAGACGCTTCGTCTGCTGGCGACCCGAACCCGCAATTCTAAGATACCGATAAGCGTGCACGCAAGCGTGGGTTTAGATTCACGTTAACAGGGCGGGCGTTGCACTAACATAAATCAGTCGGCGAAAAACAAAGGCGAAGACTTCACGGACGAGCGACGGAATTGAGGTGCGCTCCACGAAGGGCATTCAATCTGCATTGGAGGAAGCGCCTTGAGAAGCATTCTATCGGGGCGTTATCTCGAATAAGTTGTTGGACACCGCTTGGACATAGAACATTTAACTTACGGATTGCAATTTACAGCTCTAGGTATGTTCGGATTATCACCAGTGCCGCTGCCGTCAAATCCATCCATTTGCGGACTCTCAATTTTCAAAGCCTTATCATTGATTGAAACGCAATACCGTAAAGGCTCTCGAATTGTATTCCCATGAAAGAAATTCACTCCATTCCACAGAATAGGCTGCCCGTCCACAAACTCGCCCTCGCAAGCTATCCAACTAAGCCAACGCTGATGAGGCACAGACAACTTAAAATTTGTGTTCGGTGGTATATCAAATACGAAAACCATATCACGAGCGGTGATTTTCAAATACTTGATGGTTTTGCCTGTATTATTCGAGATAGCTAAAGAATCATGGCCTCTCTCGGATTCAGCGACATTCAGCCCGAATCTTAATGCCGACTCATTTACCCAAGTGTGTTCTGGATATGAATCCTCAAATCCTGAATCAAACCAATCATAAGAATCTACATACGCATTTCTGATTATGACTTGACCATTTTTAAGAAGGTTAAATCGGGTTTCATGCTCAATAAAAGGCGAACGCGGACGAGCTTTATTACCCGTTAGTTCAACTGTATAAGTTTTGTTTGGGGATGAGATAGAAAGCCATACCGGAGATTGAGCTAATACGGCATAAGCGATTATTCCAAATATGAGTGTGGCAGTTAAGATGCCAAATTTGGTTCGCTTCCTCATTTTGTTAACCCTTCGATTACACAAAGGTGCCCAACTTTTATTCGTGTGAAAACTTATAACTGCTTGGCGATCAACCTTCCGGCCGCCTCGCGCGGCATGTTGAACTGCAAGATCACTTGTTTGCCGTTCGATGAGATTTTCGTGTTGTTCCAAATCTCGCCTTCGTCTTTGCCGCTGCGGGCGATGCGCGCGCCGACGAGCACTATGCCGTAGCCGCGCGCAAGCTCCGTCGCCTGCTCCGCCGAGTCCATATTCGAGATGATGCGCGCGTTCAAGCTTTGCTGATCAAGTCGGATCGTCATGCGCAGATGTTTCACTCCTTCGAGAAAGGAAAGGGCACGGCTGTCGCTCAAGGCGGCGGCAAAATTCAGGGCGAGTTGCTTCATCTTCGGATTGCCCGCATACCTCGCATCCACATTGCGCAGCGTGCCGTCTTCATTGCGGTCGGCTTCAATCGTGATCTCAATCGTTTGGCTTAAATCAATCTCGCCGTTGTCGCGCATCGCTTTGGCTTGCGCGAGCAAATCTTTGAACGGACGGGCGTTGATCTTCGGCGGACGTTTTACACCGACCGCCGCCGCCTGACGATCAAGCTCGCGCTCCGTTTCTGCTTCGGAAGAAGCGGCAGATGAATTCGTGTTTGCGTTCGCTCCGGTGTTCGCCACTTCGGGCGAAGCTTGCGGAGTGGGCGACGGTCGCGGCGTGGGAGAAGGCGTCGGCACAGGAGTCGGGCGCGGAGTCGGCATCGGACGCGCTTCGACGACTTCAAGGCGCTCGACGGCCGGTTCAGGCGGCGGCGCGTTCTTCGAGAAATAACCGGCCGGATACTGAAAACCGCCTTCCATGTCGGCGATGTTGATGATCTCGGCGCGCTCCGTGATCTTTGTCTTCGTGTAAGCTTCGTCTCCATATTCGACACCGGAGAACATGCTCGACAGACGAAGGACGCTACGCACATCCGGCACGAGGAGAATGAGCGCGACAACGAAAAGGTGTAGCAGGAACGAACCCGCAACGGCGCGCATTAGCCTTCCGCCGCGCCGCGAGTTGTTTTTCAGATTAATCGTTTGAAAGAGTTCTGCCAATTCTCGCCTCCGCCATTCGCGCGCCCCGCGTTCATTTCGACGCATGGGTTAATTAGACGCTGCTGCGCTCCGTCCGGTTGCGAGAGCGCACATAAAAGTTAACACTACGCATCCGTTTTCCCAAGAACGGATGAGTTAGAATAATCCTCATGGCGCGTTCACGTTCACCGAAAAATCATTTCCCGAAACGCAAGAGCGGCGGAAGAGGGACGGACAAACATTCCGCCTCGAACAAGCACCGGGCGAGCGACGGGGCGCAACGCGGGGATGGGGAAACAATCCGCCCGTCCGTTAGTTTAGAGAAACGACTTGCGCGCTCGCCGCAGTTGCGCCGTCTGCTCGAAGGCATCGGCGTGCCGCCCGCGCCCGCAGTGTTCACCCCCGATCCGTTTCAACTCGAAGCGCTCGCCCGCATCGAACACGAAGATGTGCTCGTGACTGCCCCGACGGGCGCGGGAAAAACATGGATCGCGCGCGAGGAGATTCGCCGTCTGTTGGAGCAGGGCAAGCGCGCGTGGTACACCAGCCCGCTTAAAGCATTAACGAATTCTAAGTACGCGGAGTTCAGAGAAGCGTTCGGCGCGGAGCGGGTCGGGATTTTAACGGGCGACCGCAAGGAGAACGCGGGCGCGCCCCTCATCGTCGGCACCACCGAGATTTACCGCAATCAACTTTTTGATGCTCTACGCAATCCTGAGCGGGAACGCGAAACGACGGCCGATCTCGTGATCCTCGACGAAGCGCATTACCTCGCCGACGAAGAGCGCGGGCACGTCTGGGAAGAAGCGATCATCTTGTCGCACCCGCGCGTGCGCCTTCTCCTGCTGTCGGCGACGGTTGGCAACGCCGCCGAGTTTGCGCACTGGATCGCGGAGGTGCGCGGCACAAAGTGCGGCGTCGTGAAGCGAAGCGAGGGAGGAGGCGCGCGCCCCGTGCCGCTTCGCGCGGCGTTTCTCCACCCGGAGGGCACGCTCGCGCCGCTCACGGATGAGCGTGGAAGTTTTAATTCCGAGATCGCGCGTCTGCTGCAAGAGGGCGACGGGCGATTCCGACATCGAGATTACGAATCAAGAAATTCGACAAGGCTCAACATGCCGGAGATGCCGCCGCCGATGCTGCTCCAGTGGCTCGGCTTCTACAATCTTCTTCCGGCGATCATCTTCTTGCCGACGCGCAGGCGTTGCGACGAAGCGGCGGCTGAAGCCGCACTTGCGCGCGGCGGCGGAAAAATTAGAACGGAGACGGAAGAACGACGCGAAGCGCGCCGTCATGCGATGCGCGAGTTCGCCGACGAACACCCGGAGGTGCGCCGTCATCGTCATTGGACGGGGACGGCTAAGGGCGGAGTCGCCGCGCATCACGCCGGACATTTGCCCGCGTGGAAACTCCTCATTGAGCGGTTGATGAGTCGAGGGCTTCTCGACGCGATCTTTGCGACGGCGACAGTCGCGGCGGGCGTTGATTTTCCGGCGCGCACGGTTGTGCTCACAAACGCCGACGTGCGCACGGGGCGCGGCTGGCGCGCGCTTAACGCTTCAGAATTTCAGCAGATGACTGGACGCGCCGGGCGGCGCGGCAAAGACCGCGTCGGCTTCATCGTCGCCGCGCCCGGCCAGCACCAAAACCCGCAACGCCTCGCGCAGTTAACGACCGCCCCGCCCGATCCGCTTGAGAGTCAATTCCGCGCCACTTACACGACGCTCCTTAATCTCTTGGACGCTTACGGAAACTTCGCGCACGTGCGCGATATCATCGAGCGCAGTTTCGCCCACCGCGAGCTATCAAAAAACATACGTCAACTTGAGGCGGAGCAAGTTGAGACGCGCGGGCGCATACGGAGAAAGCTGGACGAAGCGGGCTGCGGCGCGCCCGTCGAAGCGGCGCAGGGGCTAGAGCGACTTGCGAGCGCGCAGTCGCATTTGCTCGGCGGCGCGCCGGAGACGCGGCGCGAAGCTTTGATCGCTTGGCTAGACAGGGAAGTTGTGCCCGGTCGCATCGTGCGCCTCGGAGGTCGCGGACAGCGTTTTGTTTTGGTGACTGATAGGCGCGGCGTAAACGTCACCGGCGTGCGCGAAGATGGAAGCCGGGCGAGTTTCAACTTGGAGCGCGTGGGCAGAGTTTATGCAGAAAAGTTTTCGCCCGCAGAAGATGAGCGCGAGCAGGCGTTTGAGGAAGTGCGGGAGGGCGGCGCGATTGCGCTCGACGAACCGCGGCTCATTGATGCGCGCGAGCCGGGCGAGGAGGCGGTCGGGCTGATCAATGATTGTATTGAAAAGATCACTCTGCGCGCGGTCGCGGAAGAGATTTGCCGCGAAGCTTTGTGGGCTGTTGTTGGTGAAGCCGAAAACTTGGAGCGGGCGGGGCGTAGCATCGAAGCGTTGCGCGATGACGCTTGGAGCGCGTTTGAGCAGCGGGCAGGGGTGCTTGAGCATTTCGGTTATCTTGATCGCGGGAAGCAGCGTGTGACGGAGCGCGGGCGGTGGCTGGCGGATTTGCGGCTTGACCAGCCGTTAGTTGTCGGCGAAGCGATTGAGCGCGGTTTGTTCGCTGCATTAGACGCGCCGCGCATCGCTGCTTTGGTTGCGGCGTTGGCGGCTGATCCGGATCGTGACTTCGGCGAACTCCCGCTTGACGATAAACTCGTCACCGCGCTTGCGCGCTTCGAGGAAGTGGCTTATGAGATCGCAAGCGTCGAATGGCGACACGACGTTGATCCGGTAACGGAGATGAATTTTTCTGCGGCGGCGGCGGCAGCGAGTTGGGCGGCGGGCGCGAAGTGGGAAGATTTAGTGCGCGAGACGAGAGCAGAGGAGGGCGATCTTTTCCGTTTACTTTCGCGCACAGGCGAATCGTTGCTACAGATCGCCGCACTGCGCGATGCGCACCCGGAGACTGCGCGCGCCGCGCAACTCGCCGCGCGGGTCGTGCTACGCGAACCGCTACGCTTCGACAAAATTTAATGAGTCTGAATTAACAATGAAACTTTAAGTTTCGAGTTATCAGCGAAGATAACAGGCAGGTAGTTTATGGGGCGCGGCTTTTCCACTGGATTGAGCGCAAAGATCGATCAAATCACAACCAGCAACTTAGGTTAAGTAACGTCACATAATACCAAAATAGCTTATCGCCTTTACGGTGCGGCAGTGACGGTGTGTTAATATCTTGATGCGCATGTTGCGCGGAATTTACATCGGGTTCTGATCGGTAGATGAAGCGAAGATAAGGGCGGATTATGCAAGTTCTATTGGCGAACGAATACGGATTCTGTTTTGGTGTCGAGCGCGCCGTCGAGATGACGGAGAAGGCTTTGCAGCAGGGCGCGACGGTGCGCACGCTGGGGCCGTTGATTCACAACACGCAAGAGATTTATCGCCTCACGCGCGAGGGCGTAACGGCCGTTGAAACGCCGGACGAGACCGACAAATCGGTGACGGCCGTAATCCGCGCGCACGGCGTCACGCCCGACGTACAGCGCGAACTTACGGAGCGCGCGGCCGAAGTAATTGACGCGACGTGCCCGTTTGTGACGCGCGTGCAGCGACTCGCTTCGCGCGCGGCGGCGCAAGGTCGCCACGTCGTCGTCGTCGGTAATCCAGATCACCCGGAGATGATCGGTGTTCGTGGCTACGCGCCGGAGCACGCTTTCGTCGTGCGCGACGCAAGCGAAGTGGAAGCTTTGCCCGCGCTCCACGCGCCGCTCGTTGTGTCGCAGACGACACTGAAGTTGAAAACTTTTCTTGAGACGGCCGAAGCCGTGCGCGCGAAGGCGGACGCAGAACCTGAGATCGTCAACACGATCTGCTCGGCGACGCGCGACCGACAGGACGCGGCGCGCGCCCTCGCCGGAGAAGTTGACGCCTTCTACGTGATCGGCAGCCGTCATTCGTCAAACAGCGTGAAACTCCTCGCCGTGTGCAAGGAGCAATGCGAGCGCAGCTTTCTGATCGAGACGCAGGATGAGATTGAGGAAGCTGATCTTGCGGGTGTCGGGTGCGTCGGCGTCACGGCCGGAGCGTCAACGCCTAATTGGCTGATCGAGCAGGTGGTGGAGCGTCTGCGCGAGATCGGGAAATTGCAAGAGGCGGGCGCAAGCGTTTAAGCGAATCGAAAACAGATACGCCGCTTTCAGTGGTCAGTTCAACGATGAACACTGAAAGCGGCGTTTTCTTATCTTCGATGTCACTTGACAGTCGCTTTACATTTCATCATCGAGCGGATCGCCCTCTTCGAGTGCAGCGATGATCCAGCGCGCTTCTTCGATTTCGTATTCGTCCGCCTGACGCAGCAGCGCGTCGCGCACGATCTCCGCATCTACGGGGTCGCCCAAGAGTTCGACGAGCACGGAGGTCGGGCTTTGGGCGAGCGCGTCTTGCGCGATGGCGCGGATCGCGGGATTCGGGTGGCGGGCGAGTTCGCAGATTTCTGTTGTAGTGAGTTGCGTGGAGAAAGCGTCTGAGAGTTGATCCACTTTGCGATAATCGCTTGAGCGAAGCGCGCGCTCCAAGAGCTGCGCGAAGACTTCGGCCGATTGCGCCGTTGTTTGCAGAACGGTCGCGCAAGTTTCGATCATGCGGAGCAGTTCGTCTTTTTGTTCGGCAGAGAGCGCGAGCGAATCGTCGGCGGCGCGCTCGTCGAGCGCGGTGAGCAGGCGGCTCAACTCCCATTCGGCGCGGCGGTCGTAGGGAATGTTCGCGGCGGGGCGCGCCGAAAGAGTTGATGGCGCGATTGACGCGAGAGCTTGTTCAAAAAGATTGCGCGTGGCGGGGCGCAGGTTTTCCCAGACGTTCGCCACCCGGCTTCCAAAATCTTCGATGCGTATGTTCAAAGGCTTCTCCATGCGTTAAACAACTGAGACAAAGTTCTCGTCTCAATCACACACATAATATAACCTGAACGATGGGGAAAGAGTAAACGACCGCTTGATTGTGCGGCGCGCGAATGTCACTTGCGCAAGATGTTCTACGCTCTCGCGGGTGAACGAGTCAGTGCCGATCAAGCAACTCGATGCCTTCATGGGCGACGGCGAACATAATGCAGTCTTCTCCGTCGAGGGCGATGGGGCGATGATCTGAATCGGCTTCGTTGAGGACGTACTTGCCTGCACGGTGTTCACCCTGCGCGTCCCGGTAGCCGCCCTGCAAAACGAAGATTTCTTCAATGCCGTTATGCCGGTGCGCCGGGTAAGCGCAGCCGGGCTGCATACGGATGAGAACGGTCGCACTGCCCGTCTCCGCATCACGCCGCAGGTAGTGAATGAAAATACCCGTGTGGCGAGTTTCGCGCCATTCGACAGATGAAAAATCGAGCATAGAACTTTGAAAGGAAAATTGATGAGCGCGCCGCCGTTAACTTTCTCCGGCGGCGTTTGCCTCTTCGTTTGAAACTGAATTGTGATCGATAATCTCGGCGATAGTGTCGAACGGAACTTTGATGATCTCTCCGTCGGCGCGTTCAATCTTAACGCTCGGTTTCGTCAACGCCTGTGTCATCTTCATGCTGCGCACGATGCCGCGCACGCGGCTGCCGTCCTCAATTACGATCTCCACGTTGTCTTGTCCATAAAGCGGCTGCAACGCCGCCAACGCTTTAGTAACTTCCATAAAAATCCTT